>JBBAAB010000295.1:0-2828 GCA_041658445.1 Thermoleophilia bacterium | reverse complement strand
GCCCTTGCGGACGGGCATTAGGGGAACAGGCGCAGAGCCAACCGTACCACCATGATGTCGAATTGACCCCGGAATCCCTTCGAGAGAAACGGGCTGCTGGGATTCGACCCCAGGTCAGAGGCTCCGGAGGCCTCTCTCCCACTCCATGGTACTCCACAAGAGCGCTCTGGCGAGAGGGTACTCCCAATAACGGTCCACAAGAGGCCTTGGAGGGGGCTGTGGGAGAGCTTTTCTGGAGGACTGCTCCAAGCCGCTCAGCGGCCTCGTCCCGGGAACCATCTGCTGTACGTCTCGTGGTCCACGATCTCGGCGACTACGATGTAGCGCTCACCGCGGTCGCGGACGATCGTATAGAGAAGCCTCCAGAACGAGGGCAAATCCTCCGCGTATCGATTCTCCAGCCCGTACCTGTCCCTCAGCGCCTTAGGGATTCTGTCCTTCTTGACCACCTCGCCATGGAGACAATCCGCGAGCAAGATGGGCTTGAGTGATCGAATCCTGCGCCCGATCGAACCCGAAGCTGGGTCGCGGCTCCTCTCGAGGCGCTCCAGGGCCTTCGCGGCGGGAGGGGACAGGACGATTTCCCTGGCCCGAAGGCCCATTACAGGCGCCGTCCCTGGCGAATCGTCTCACGAAGCTCGGGTCCGGCTTCTGGAACCCAGATCAGGCCCTTGCTGCCTTCGGCCACCATCCCTTCGTCCCCGAGGAAGGCGAGCGTGGCGTTGAGGCTCTGGCGGGTGGTGGAATGTCCCCAGCGCGCAAGAGTCGCGAGGAGCCGGTTGCGGCTGACAGGCTCCCCGGACTTCTGCAGGGCGGCCAAGACGTATTCGATGGTCTCCAGGGTAGGGTTGGCACCTGGCCTCGCATACTTGAGGCGGGGTGCTCTTGCGGCTTGCGCCATGGAGGTGAGTATATGTATCCATCCACTATATGTATCCTTGTACCCCCCGTTCCTCATGACGATTCAGGGAAGCGCCTTTCCGGGATTCGGACGAGCAGACGAAGCGGTGTAACCGGGCTCCCGAGCACCACGAGGTCGATGTCCTTGGTTGCAGCCTTATGCCCGCGGAACGTCATAGCACAACCTCCGATGAGGTGGCAGGTCACGGGCCGCTCCAGGTGGCCTGCGATGGCACTCAAAGCCGCGTCAAGCTCTTGCCTGCCGAACGCCTTCCTCATGCGTACTCACGCATCCGTCTGGACAGCTCTTGCCAGTCTGGGAATCCAGGCTGACGGCTGTGGCCTCTCGTTGCGAGGTAATCCAAGTACGACCGTGCGGTCTCCTCCGCCCCGTACACCTCCGCAAGCCCGAGAAACCGCTCCATGCTGAAGTCAGCTTTCTTCATCAAGATCAGGATGAGAGTGCGTTCCCTTGGGCTTTCGGCGGCAAGAATGGCGTGCACGAGGGCCTCTGCCGGACCGATTCGCTCGCGGCGTGGTGAGTAGAAGTAGTAGCCGCCGTCCGCCACAAACAGGTCCACCCCGAACCTGGGAAAAGCGGAGAAGGCACTCGGCTGGAAGCGCCCTTGCAAAGGATCGGAGGACCGGAAAAGGACGTCTCCGTCCCGCTCCCAGACCACCGCAGCGTCAGGCGCGGAATCTCTGAGCATCCGAAGGTTGGTGTAGCTGCGAAACTCCCGAAGGAATTCGCCAAGCATGCCATACCTGACCCCGAGTCTGTAGCGGCCGTCCCGCTTCCGCACGACGCCAAGCTGTCTGTAGCGGGAAAGGAGATCGATGACCGTCACGTGCGAGACTTGCGAGAAATGCTCAATCTCTCTCAGCGAGGAAAGGTTGAGAAGGTGGATTGCGGCGAGCACGTCAAGAGACTTTCCACTCAGCAAGACTTCGTAGCGCAGGTTGGGGCTGTGGATGATCATGTTCCGCAGCAGCGTCGTGTGTTTTGCGTCCGATAGCTCAACAATCTTGGCCCGTCCCCGCCATTCCCAGCGTACGAGCCCCAGGTCAGATAGCAACGAAAGTTGTCTGGATACCGTTGCCCTTCTGAGCCCCGTCCCTTCGCTGAGTTCGGACGGCATCGACGGTCTCTGGGTCGACAGATAGCGTATTAGGCGAATGTTGCCCCGCGAAACGAGGGTTCGCATGTGGTATACTTTAGGTCAAATGGTATATAAATAGTTGACGTGGAGTATACCAAGTGCCAGATAACGCGTGAAACCGGCTCCTAGGCATGCCCATGGTTTCGGAGACACTGTATGGTGGCCCGGCTTCGAATATCGGAGACAGCTCACCTATGATCGTGGAACGGTTCGATGATGGGAAATTGAAACGGGCTTTGGACGTGGGGTACTGGCCTGCTGGGATTTGAACCACCCCATGGAAACGCGGTTAGTCAGCCCGAGCTGAATCTCGGGCGGAAGCGTCCTTCCTCATCACGCCCTCCGCCCCGAGCAGGGCCCGGTCCCTCTGGGTTGCTGCTACGTACTCGGCATGCGCAAGCTAAAGGAAATCGCGCCAGAGCCCAATCCGAACCTTACCGCTGTAAGTGAGGTATGCCAAGAAACAGAATATCCCGAAGACTCCAGCCACCACGATTCCGACATTCCAAGAACCCGACAAGTCCATCGGGTCGCGCCACCACATCACGACCAAGAACGCAAGGGTGGATCCTATCCATGGGAGAAGGAAGTACCTCAGCAGATCGCTCGGGCCCTTTCTCATGGACGTCCGCTTATTGGCCGCCACGCAGAAGAATCTTCCGCCACAATTCACAGCACCGCCTAGACGCACGCGGCGTCCCAACGACCCGAGGATCGTGGCGCACGGATCCTGACTGTGAGCCGGGACTTGTGCCAGATTTCAAGACA
>JBBAAB010000294.1:0-2829 GCA_041658445.1 Thermoleophilia bacterium | reverse complement strand
TCCCGCGCGTGGTCAGCCTGACCTGGTTCAACATCAACAAGGAGACCGACTGGCGCATTCAGAGTTCGACGAGAAACCTGAAAGCGTTCAGGAAGGGGATCCTGACCATGGATAATTACTATCCAGTGTATCTGCAGTAAGACGAAATACGGCGCAGTGGCCGAAGACAGGGAGCGCGGATCCGGGGATCCGCGCTCCTTTGCTATTCCATGCGTCAGGAAAAGACCTTTTTCATATGCATTTAACAAAAAAGGCGAATATTTGTGTGAGAGTGTATTAAAATAGCGAGCAGTCATTCAGTTGGTGTGAAAGGAAGCAGTTTTCAGCGAACATAGTGAAATTCCAGGGTGGGGCAAGGCTACATCCGTCTGGATCGACACGACGCCGCAGACTCATTACGAAGCGCTGGCGGAGGGCCTAGAGGTCGATGTGGCTGTAGCCGGCGGGGGAATCGCCGGCCTTATGTGCGCGTATTTCCTCTTTCGGGAGGGACTGACGGTCGCGGTCGTCGAGGCGGGAAGGATTATCGAGGACGTCACGGGATTTACCACAGGTAAGATTACATCTCAACATGGATTGATCTACGGTTATCTCGCTGAAAAGCTCGGCATTGAAAAGGCGCGCCTGTATGGGGAAGCAAACCAGGCGGCACTGGAGAAAATCACGGCTCTGGTAGAGCGGAAGTGGATTCCCTGTGATTTCAGGCGGACGAGCGCTTATCTGTTTACGGAGAAAGAAGAGAACCTGGAAATCATAAGGGCCGAGGTCAAGGCCGCGCAGGACGCGGGGCTGCCGGCTTCCTTTGTAGCCGAGACACCGCTGCCATTCGCTCGTGGAGCCGTCTGTTTTAAAAACCAGGCCCGGTTCCACCCGCGCAAGCTGCTCTTGTCCCTCGCCGAAGAGATCACCGCGGGGGGCAGTTATATCTTCGAGAACACCCGGGCGCTGGATATCGGGGACGACAGTTATCCGGAGCTTAAGACTGACCGCGGCAGTATCCAGACCGACAGCGTTGTTGTCGCCACCAACAATCCTTTTTTCCGCGCCGATGAGTTTATTCCCAGGCTGACACCGACTCGCTCCCATGTTCTCGGCTTGCGGTTGAACGGCCCGGTGCCCAAAGGGCTCCATTACGGCATCGATGGCAATGGGCACTCCATCCGCAAACAGCCGATGAGGGAGGGAGTATTGCTTATGGTGGGTAGCTGGTACAAAGACACGGCAGCGGACGATGTTACCCTGCAATACGAGAGGATCGAGCAGTCAGCCCGGACTCAGTTCGACATCAAATCTATCGATTATCACTGGTGGACCAAGGACTTAAAGACCCCCGACCGGCTGCCTTTCATCGGCAGGATGCCGGGTGCGGAAAACATATATATGGCTGCCGGGTTCGGCGGCTGGGGCATGACGACCAGCATCGTGGCCGCGACTGTTCTGGCCGACCTGATAGCCGGCCGTGACAATCCGGAGGCTGTACTTTTTGATCCGGCACGGGATACGGGAAAATTCTCGTCCATATCCGTGGCGACGAATATGGAAAAGGAGGGTGGCCCCACAACGGCAGCGGGGCGGTCTGACATGGAAGAACTTAACAATGGTGAAGGCAAGGTATTGGATCTGGACGGCGCGAAAGTTGCGGTCTACAAGGACGACGAGGGGAATGTTTCGGGCATTTCAGCAAAATGCACACACATGGGCTGCGTCATAGATTTCAACGCGCGGGAAAAAACCTGGGATTGCCCCTGCCACGGTTCGCGCTTTAGTACTGATGGGAATGTCATCCGGGGCCCGGCGCTCGTTGACCTGGAAAAGGTCGATCTGCCCTGACCGTCAGGCGCTAGCATACCGCCCCGCTGTTGTCCGACCCGGCGAGGGTATAAACGTGAGCCTTCTGGCCCGGAGGCCCGAGCCGCGGATACATGCGTCACAGGCTTTGAAGCTTGAGCTACCCGGCATTTAGGCATGAGCTGCTTTTGCGCCGGACTCCCCGCTCTACCAACTTCAAGCTGGTGACTATATCGAGAACCCGGCCTTGATCTCACACCGACGGAATTAGAATCCTTACGCGACTATAACCGTCTAAATCATTGTAAATATATACCCCCCTAGGTATCACGTCAGATTATGGTGGAAACAGGTTTTCTCTCTGGACGTGCGGGTACCTTTTGGGGCACGGCATCCATAAGTTTCTAACCCCAAAGGGGGACAAATCATGTTTAAGGTAGTCGTCATCGGAGGCAGTTTTGCCGGTCTTACGGGAGCGCTGGAAGCAAAGCGCAAACTGGGCTCCACGACCGAGGTAATCCTCATCTCCAAAACGGATAGCTTCGTCTACATCCCTTCCCTGATCTGGGTTCCTTTTGGCTGGCGGACGGTCCAGGACCTCAGCATTCCGCTAAAACCCATCCTCGACAAGCATGGTGTGAAGTTCATCCAGACCGAGGTAACAAAGGTCGAGCCAGAAAACAACAAGGTTATTACTGGCGACGGCGAGGTCGATTACGATTATCTGCTGGTCGCCTCCGGCGTCAGCACGCGCTTCGATCTGATCGAAGGCCTGGGGCCCGATAAGAACACTTATTCGGTTTGCACGCCGAGCCACGCCGAGGAGGCGGGCGAAGGTTGGCGGAAGCTGATCAACGACCCGGGACCGGTGGTTGTCGGTGCCTCCCAGGGCGCCAGCTGCATGGGAGCAGGTTACGAATTCCTCTTCAACCTGGAATATGCCGCGCGCAAGGTGGGCATCAGGGACAAAATCGACATCACCTGGATCACCCCAGAGCCCTTCCTGGCGCACTTTGGCATCGGCGGAATGGCTGGTGGAGA
>JBBAAB010000293.1:0-2830 GCA_041658445.1 Thermoleophilia bacterium | reverse complement strand
GCACGGGGACCAATGGGGAAGCTCCTGAAAGCCGGATCCACAAACCTGCTCGTCGTGCTGGTAGTCCTGTTCTTGATGATCGTCGCGGGCAGCGGCGGGTTCTAAGCCTGCCTCATGTTGCTACGAGTTGTCCGGCGTCCACTTCAAACGTTGTCGGGGACCCTGCAACCGTAGACCGAACGCGAACGCGCAGCAACCCGTACTGACGAGCGAAGGCAAATACCGTGGTCGCTCCCGCGGCAATTGCTGTAGATGCGCCCGTGCTCGCGTCGTCAACGAACGCCGACGGAGGCACAGGTCCCGCCAAACCACGAAACGCTCCCTGGATATTCACGTCCAGACTGTTCGTGGCCCCTCGGTTCCAGACGATAAATGTATGGTTCAACATGAAGAAACCCTCCATGGCGGCGCCGCCGAGAGCCGCGTTGAGCGCTGCATCGGACGCCGACATCGCATCCCCGATGCCGGTTCGCGGATTGAATCTCGCAGGTCTCAATACAACGGCTGTGAAGGCGTCCGTCGTCGTGCCATCTGCAAAATGGATACTCGGTGATTGAATACCTTCTGGGAGAACCGGGGGGGACTCATGTCCCTCGCCAAATTCGACGAAGAACGCGCTCGCGAATACCGTGTAAATCTTGATGCGAATGATGGCGACGTGGGTAAGATAGTGGTGCTGGCGATCCAGGTAGAACGGCGGAGTCGCGAAGGGTCTGTCGTCGGGGAACCGCTGGAGGTCCTTGTCAATGCCACCGCTATCCAACTCAACGGCGAACGCGCCTGCGCCCGCCTGAGGGTGGAAGTGCACCGATCGCATGTACTCGAGTCCAAGGCCACGGACGCTATTCGAAAGAGGTTCCTTCGTGCCGTTCGATAGTTCAACGTGCCCTTTCTCCAAGTCGAACACCGTCGTTCCAGCGGGCACATACCCGACCGTTCCGTCCGCAGGCCAGTTGATAACAGCCGACGATTCCGGTGTCCATTTCTGCGCCTTTCGTGCAGTCTCTCGGAATTTCCGAGCGTCGTCCCTGGCAAGGTCGTTCAACGATTCCGGTACTTGATGCTGCCTGAGAATCTGGAGTTCCCGAAGGATCTCCTCGAAAACATCAGGCCGCGAGAGCGGAGCCGCCATGCGAGCGCCTATGGAGGTCAGGAGGTTTTCTACTTTCCGGCCCGAACCTAAAGGTCATTCAGGCGGTGCGTCATAGTAGCCGAAGGTCATGAGCACGACGCCGCTGCCGACGCTCAGTGGTGAGCTCGTCTGGACGGCAAGGAAACCGCTCATCGTGACGAAGAAGGCAGGCTTGCTGGGGTCCAGTGTTCCGTCTGGATGCTGACGCTTTCCAAATTGCGTCAACACGAACTGGTCTCGAATCGTGAGAACTCCAGCGAGCCGTTGGAAGATCGTCCCAATGACCGTTGAATCCGGGTCTTCCGCCTTGTAGTACCAGACATACCGGCGCATCGTATCCGGGACACCCTCGGCTGCCGCCCCAACGCCCAGTTCGCCCACATTCTGGAGCGTCGTGATTGCCTGGATGCTGAACGTCCGCATATCCTGGCGAGGTACAGCCACTTCACTCACCCCTTGACCGCAGCTTCGATCACCTGGCGGGTTGCGTTCAACGGAATCGCGTCAACCTTCCATCGCTTTTTCGTGTCATAGTCCATCGGCTCGATGCCGCCAACGGTCGCGAGGCGCATGGGGATCATCCCCTTCAACATGCCCTCAATCATCGCGACGTTCTTGATCGGCTCGACTTCATAGTTCGCGCCGACGAACCAGAGGAGCGGGTCCACAATCGGGATCGTGAGTGGATTCCAAATCGCGAAGGCGACGATGTTCGCGCCCTCCGGAAGGAAGAGTTCCGTCCGCGGACTCGGAGTGCTGAACGGCGATTCGAATCCGTCGATGTATCCCCACTTCGAACGGGTGACGATCGTTTCGACGTCCGGTGCGCGGCGCGCCGTCTGCGAGGGCACGTACAGATACGTTCGCAGCGCACTTGGGGCGATGCCGTAGAACAGATGGTAAATGTGGTTGTCGTCTTCGACCTCGATGATGCCGTCGCCCGAAGAGTTCTCGAGGACGAACGCGGAGAGGTACTCGTTCGCGGAGATCTGCCCGGCCGTGCTCACGCTTCCCTCCGTGAGGACCCGGTCGTACAGGTACGTGAACTCGTCGATGAGCTTGATTCGGAAGAACACGACGCCTTTGCTCGGGAAGATCAGCCCGAGATTGAAGTTCTCCATCAGAAGCCGTTGGCGGTAATCGTGGGGCATTGTTCTTGCCACCTGTTGTATTGTGCGGCTTCATTCAACCGTAGAGTATTAAATGGTTTCTGAGGGTCGAGCTATGGATTAGGGGCCTCAGTTTGCAGATTAATGTCGAATTTATCTCCCGGCACGACGTTGAATTCCCCCTTGTGGCGGCACTTGATGGCCGTGTCCACCCATGTGCGGATCCCGTACTGCTTCGCTCGAATGCAGAATTGATAGTCCTCTGACGTGCCTGTCGTGAAGGTGATCGGTTGGCCGCCGATATCGAGAACCCTGTCCGCCGACCAAAAGAACCACGGCCTCGGGACCTTACGGAAGACCTCGGTCGATACGAGAAGCGCCCCGGCAGGCGCGACGTCGACCTCGACGAGCGAGCCCGCTTGATAATCGGGGATGAGCCCAAAGGCGATCGGATTTTCCGAGGTCTTCCGGAGAAGGAAGGGATACATCGGTTGGTGACGTCGGGCGTACAGCGCGGACACGATTCGCTTGTTATGCACCATGAGCCGCTGGATGATGTCGGGCGGCGGGAGGACGTCGCTGTCGAGGT
>JBBAAB010000292.1:0-2831 GCA_041658445.1 Thermoleophilia bacterium | reverse complement strand
CATATGAAGATCTCACCAGAAAATTAGATGCCCTCGAAAAGAAATACGATGTCCAGTTCAGCGCTGTTTTCGATGCTATCCGCCAGTTGATGGAGCCTCCAAAGCCGAAGAAGAAGCCCGTCGGCTTTCGCTGGGATGATGACCTGTTACCCCCCACAAAGGGCAAATCGACGAAGAAACAAGCACCCGCAAAAAAAACATAAGCCTGACAAGAAGAGAAAGGCATGAGCTCCCGTATCCGCCAGATGATAGCCACCTCGCTCTGATGTAGTATTACTGCCGGGTAGTACGCATGGTCCGGGCGGCTCCGGTATTATCTCGGGCTCCAGCCGGGCAAACCCGCACTCCCTGCTAAGCTCCGGCGAAGTATCACCAGGAGGATGTGAAGTATGGACTACATGTTCCCGACATCGGGCGTCGAGACGAACATACTGATTCCGCCGCTGGTGGCGTTCCTCATCTCGTCGTTCACTTCCATGAGCGGGGTCTCGGGCGCCTTTCTCATCCTCCCCTTTCAGATGAGCTATCTCAATTTTACGAGCCCGTCGGTCAGCAGCACCAATTTTGTCTACAACATCGTGGCGATCCCCAGCGGCGTCTATAAGTACATCCGGGACGGGCGCATGGCCTGGCCTCTGACCCTCATCGTGGTATTGGGCACGCTCCCGGGTGTCTTTATCGGTTACTGGCTGAGGGTGCGTTTCCTGCCCGACCCGAAGACCTTCAAGCTGTTTGTCGGTATTGTCCTCCTCTATATAGGTGGGCGTCTGCTGTTTGAGATGACCGGGCGGGCGGTGTCATCGCGCGGCAAGTCACTTGAGCTGGAGCGGAAGTTCCGGCAACGGGCGCAGGAAATGAAACAGCAGCAGAACGCCCGGCTGGCCTCGGGTCTGCCGAAGGAGGCAGTCGTCAAAACGGTGTCGGTCAGATTCTCCCGCATCACTTACGAATTCTGGGGCGAGCAGTTCTCGTTCAGCACCCCGGGGATGTTCGCCCTGGCGCTGGCCGTGGGCGTTATTGGCGGCACCTACGGCATCGGCGGCGGCGCCATCATCGCTCCCTTCTGTGTCGCCGTTTTCCACCTTCCCGTCTACACGGTGGCGGGCGCGGCATTGATGGGGACTTTTATCACCTCGATCGCGGGTGTCACTTTCTACAGCCTTGTGCCGCTCAGCAATGGCGCCACCGCGGCTCCGGACTGGCGGCTGGGTATCCTGTTCGGCATGGGTGGATTTATCGGCATGTACGTCGGCGCCAGCTTCCAGAAATTCGTTCCCCAGAAGCATCTCAAGCTGATGATCGGGGCTATTATCGTCTTTCTGGCCGGGAGTTATATTCTGCAGTTTTTCCGTTAGGAGCGCAGCCGACCGGCTTTTAATGAGTCCATCCGCCCGCAGTGATATAATCGCCGCATGTCAACCGCGCCCAATTCACTGGAGGAAGCCCGCGCCCGCGTAGAGCGTCTCGTCGAGCGCTTCAGCGCCAACATCGAGGCCTATAAAAACCCCGCCTACAACGAAACCCAGACCCGCCGCGAGTTTATCGATCCGTTTTTCAAGGCACTGGGCTGGGATGTGGACAATGAAGCCGGTTACGCTCCCGCTTACAAGGACGTAATCCACGAGGACGCCATCAAGGTGGGCGGTATGACCAAGGCGCCCGATTACTGCTTCCGCATCGGCGGCCAGCGCAAGTTCTTCGTCGAGGCCAAAAAGCCTTCAGTGGACATGAAGAACGATCCGGAGCCTTACTACCAGTTACGTCGCTACGGCTTCAGCGCGAAGCTGCCACTTTCCATCGTCACCGATTTTGAAGAGCTCGCGGTTGTCGACTGCCGTGCCAAGCCATCGCCAAAAGACAAGGCGAGCACAGGCCGCATTCGCTACTGGCGTTACGACGAGTATCTGGTTCATTTCGAAGAGATATACAACACCTTTTCCAAGGAAGCCATACTTACCGGCAGTTTCGACCGCTCTATCGCCGCCGCCAAAACCAAACGTGGCACCGGCGAGGTCGATAAGGAATTCCTCAAGGAAATAGAAAACTGGCGCGACCTGCTGGCGCGGAACATAGCCCTGCGAAACACCGGCCTCACGCAGCGGCAACTCAACGAGGCCGTCCAGCTCACCATCGACCGCATCATATTCCTGCGCATTTGTGAAGATCGTGGCATCGAGGAATACGGCCTCCTGCAGGGGATGCAGAATGGCGCCAACGTCTATGCGCGGCTCTGTCAGATGTTTCAGCGTGCCGACGAGCGCTATAATTCCGGACTTTTCCATTTCAACGAAGAAAAAGGCCGGTCCGGCCACCCCGACGATCTGACGCTGAACCTGGCGATAGATGACAAAACGCTGAAGGAAATCCTCAAGGGACTCTACTACCCGGATTGTCCCTACGAGTTCTCGGTGTTACCCGCCGACATCCTCGGCCAGGTCTACGAGCAGTTTTTAGGAAAGGTCATCCGCCTGACCGCCGGGCACCAGGCGAAAGTCGAGGACAAGCCCGAGGTCAAGAAGGCCGGCGGCGTATATTACACACCCACCTACATCGTGGATTACATAGTAAAGAACACGGTGGGGAGACTACTCGGTTGTCATCCCGACCCAAATTGTCCTTCCGACCCTAATTGTCATTCCGAGGTTGATTGTCATTCCGAGCGAAGCGAGGAATCTGCTCTTCCCAAAAACAGCCCATCCCCCAAACCCCTCACTCCCAAACCCCTCACTCCCAAACCCCTCACACCCAAACAGGCCGAAAACCTCCGCATCCTCGACCCCGCCTGCGGCTCCGGCTCATTCCTCATCGGCGCATACGAATATCTTATGGAC
>JBBAAB010000291.1:0-2832 GCA_041658445.1 Thermoleophilia bacterium | reverse complement strand
GGGACATCTGAGCCCTGGAGAAGGAATGCCCTATGCCGTTTTGGATACTTCACTCAGCGGGATTCCGAGCGCGTCTGCAACTCCCTTGCCGTACGCCGGATCAGCCTTCATGCAATTGCCGATATGACGAATCTGAATCTCCCTCGGCGCTCCGCATATAGCACGGGCAGTGTTGGCAAAGAGGAGCGCCTGCTGGTCGGCGCTCATCAGACGGAAGAGCTTGCCGGGCTGGGTATAGTAGTCGGTATCGTCTTCACGGAAATCCCAGTGATACGCATCACCCTCCAGCTTCAGCGGCGGTTCGGAGAAGTCGGGCTGTTCCTGCCACTCACCGTAGCTGTTGGGTTCGTACCCGAGGGTACTGCCGTAATTGCCGTCGACTCGCACAGCGCCGTCGCGGTGATAGCTGTGGTACGGGCAGCGGGGGGCGTTGACCGGGATCTGGTGGTGGTTCACGCCGAGCCGGTAGCGCTGGGCGTCGCCATAGGAAAAGAGCCTTCCCTGCAACATCTTATCGGGTGAAAAGCCGATGCCGGGGACGACGTTGGCCGGGTTAAAGGCCGCCTGTTCGACATCGGCAAAGTAGTTCTCCGGATTGTGGTTCAGTTCGAGGACGCCCACCTCGATCAGGGGATAATCCTTGTGCAACCAGACCTTGGTGAGATCGAAGGGGTGGTAGGGGTATTTCGCCGCGTCCTTCTCCGGCATCACCTGAATGTAAAAGGTCCAGCGAGGGAAATCCTTCTTTTCGATGCTCTCGTACAGATCGCGCTGGTGGCTTTCCCGGTCCTTGGCGACTATCGCCTCGGCCTCTTCATCGGTCAGGTTTTTGATGCCTTGCTGGGTCTTCAGGTGAAACTTGACCCAGTTACGTTCGTTCTTGGAGTTGATGAAACTGAAGGTATGGCTGCCGAAACCGTGCATATGACGGTAGGAAGAGGGGATGCCGCGATCGCTCATGACGATGGTGACCTGGTGAAGCGCCTCCGGCAGCGAACTCCAGAAGTCCCAGTTGTTTTGGGCGCTGCGCATGTTGGTGCGGGGGTCCCGCTTGACGGCGTGGTTGAGGTCGGGGAATTTGAGTGGATCGCGCAGAAAGAATACGGGCGTGTTATTGCCCACCAGATCCCAGTTTCCTTCCTCGGTATAGAACTTCATTGCAAAGCCACGAATGTCCCGCTCGGCGTCGGCGGCGCCGCGCTCACCTGCTACGGTGGAAAAACGGAGGAAGCAATCCGTCTTTTTCCCCACTGCCGAAAATATTTTGGCCTTGGTATAGCGGGTGATATCCTGGGTCACGGTAAAGGCGCCGTAAGCGCCGGAACCCTTGGCGTGCATGCGTCGCTCGGGGATCACCTCCCGATCAAAATGGGCTAATTTCTCCAGAAACCAGACGTCCTGCAGTAGCGCCGGGCCGCGCTTCCCTGCGGTCATAATGTTCTGGTTGTCGACGACGGGGGTGCCGTTCCTGGTGGTCAGTTTCTTCTCTTCTGCCATAGCAATCTCCTTTCTTGCCTTAATATTGGCGCCTGCCATTGGCTTAGCACCGAAGTAAATATCATCGGACAGGGATTTCCGTCCGAACCTTCTGCATGAATTCGTAAGTATTAAGAAACGCTCAGCAGAAAAATGTTACCGTTTCGTCTTGTCCCTGCACACTTTGCAATAGCCGTAGTATTCAAACCTTATCCCCACAGGATGGAACCCTGTCTTCTCTTCTATAGCGTCAGAAGAGAAGGGCACTGCCTCTGTAAAATCCTCGATCTTTCCACACCTCTTGCAGATGAGATTGACATGATTCAACACGTTCACATCATAGCGATTGTCCCTGTCGTAAAAGTCAAGTTCCCGTATCAGTCCCTCTTTTTTCAGTATGTCCAAGGTGTAATAGACAGTTGACATACTGATCTTCGGAGTTTTTTGTCTAACCTTCTCTAAAATATCCATTGCCCCCGGATGCGATCTGTCATGAGACAGAAGTTTGATGATCTCAAGCCTCTGTGGAGTCAGTTTGAATCCCATTTCCCGGAGACCCGCTATCATCTTCTGTTCGATTTCCTGCGGTCCTGGATGGCGTTTCATATTCGGAATGATTCCTAATTGTGTTTCAGTGTATATCAGATTATGGTCATTGTCAAGGCGTTATTCCTTGATTGGCGGTCGCTTTGTTACCTGCTCGTTTTTCAACATATATCCATAATAATGAGCAAGGTCACAGGTTGCTGCACCCACAGGTATTCTCTTCGTACTCTACCAAAAGCCGGTCGGCCATAGCCCGGGAGACTGCAAACCGTAAACCCTCCACTTCCACAGTGAGAGGGCCGTCGGATGGAGCGGCAGCACAGATGGTTACCTTCACTCCCGGTAACAATTTCATCTGGGAAAGGTAATTTAATATGTCGGTGGATTCGTTCATGATCCGGCGCAGCCGTCCCGATTGACCGGGTGACAAGGTGGTAAGAGGCCGCCATGATTCAACAGCTTCGTTGTCAAAGGGATTGCCGTGCGGACAGGTAGTGGGGTGGCGGAGTGCAACTATGAGGTATTTCTCCACTTCGTCATCAATAACGTGTTCGAAGCGGCAAGCAACATCGTGGGCACGCGCCCAAGGCATGCCCAACAAATCGGTAAGCAGTCGTTCGGCCAGGCGGTGGCGGCTGCGTAACGTATTTGCACATATTTGGCCACGTTTGGTAAGCAATACCCCCGTTTGCCGGGTGTAGGTCACCAACCCCTGTTCCTCCAGGCGTCTTAGCATGCCCAGTACCGATGGAGGAGACAGCGCCAGTTCATTTGCCATCTCGGTCGGGGTGACGAGTGCTCCGCGATCTC
>JBBAAB010000290.1:0-2833 GCA_041658445.1 Thermoleophilia bacterium | reverse complement strand
TTTATGCGTCGCATGGCTTCCTTCCCTGACCGGGTTACGATTATCTATATATAATGTCGTAATCCAAGTAATCGTTCTGTCACGATCCTGTAAAGAAAATGTAAATTGTTGAATCCCCGGGCCATCGGGGTGGTCTAAAGCTGACAGGTCATGGCTGCGCGTTTGCCGGGAGAGGTTGCCGTCAAGAGACAGGGGAGGAGCTTCTCAGATGCCATCATTCGATATCGTCAACCAGCTGGACATGCAGGAAGTTGATAACGCGGTCAACATTACGAAGAAGATGATCGCCACACGCTTTGATTTTCGCAAATCGAAATCCGAGGCCACACTCCACAGGAAAGAAGGGCGGATACATATCCTCACGGAGGATACGATGAAGATGAAGGCTATCGAGGGTGAGCTCATCACCAGCCTGTCCAAACGGGGCATAGACGCCAAGGCACTTGTTTACAAGGACGTCGAGCAGGCCGCCGGCGACATGATCAAGCGTGATATCGACATCATCCAGGGAATAGAAAGCGACATCGCAAAAAAGATCGTCAAGATGATCAAGGCGCGCAAGCTCAAGGTACAGGCCAAGATAATGGAGGACCAGGTGCGGGTGTCGGGTAAGAAGATCGACGACCTGCAGGAGGTCATCTCCATGTTCAAGGCCGAAGACATGGGCGTGCCGCTCCAGTATGTGAACATGAAGAGCTAAAGGGGAATCAGGCCCAATAAGTCGCGCATTCCGGATGAGGTTATGGAACCCATGACTACGGGCAAAGTGGAAAAGAGGCGGCAAACCATCAGGAGGCAGATATGACACAGGCGCAAAACTTGAGTTTCGATGTACATCTCGACGAATCCCATGAGGACGCAATCGAGAAAGTTACCAGCGCGCTGAAGGCCGAGGGTTTTGGAGTGCTGACCAGCGTTGACGTACGCGAGGCGTTCAAGGAGAAGCTGGGGGAGGAGTTCCGTCCCTATACCATTCTCGGCGCGTGCAAACCGGCTCTGGCATATAGGGCCCTTTCACACATGGGAGAAGTGGGATTGATGCTTCCCTGTAACGTGACGGTCGAGGCCGATCCGGCGGGCGGGTCTATTGTACGCATAATAGATCCCGAGGCTCTGATGAAGGGCGCCGGCATGGATACGGACCCCGTGCTGGCGGAGGTGGGTTCAGAAGCCCGCGTCAAACTTGGGAAAGTAGCCCGGGCGCTCGAAGAATCATGATGCACCGTCCGTTCCGCTGAACGGACAGGTTTGCCGAACTACCCCCGGTGGATGAGATATTTGCAGCGGATCCCTGAAAAAGAGCTGATGGATGAGGACGACCAGGCCCGCGCATACGCCGAGGCTGATTTCGAGGTTCCCCACGATTATTTTATCTCCCTTTTTCAGGAGGCTTTTCCCGGTCTTGCGCCGAGCGGGGCTGTTGTCGACTTAGGCTGTGGTCCGGGTGACATCAGCATGCGTTTTGCCAGGCGATATCCCGGTTGTGTCGTTCATGGCGTCGACGGCTCGGAAACGATGCTGCGTCTGGGGGCGAGGCTGGTGGAGAGGGCACCGGAACTTCACGGACGGGTCAGGCTGATACACGGCTATCTGCCGGGTCCGGAGATGCCGCTCAGGAAGTACGGGGCGTTGATCAGCAACAGCCTCCTGCATCATCTCGATGATCCACAGACGCTGTGGCGGGCGATACCAGACCTGGCTGAGGAGGGAGCGCCGGTGTTTGTCATGGATCTGATGAGGCCGAGCCACCGGGACGAGGCTGCACGACTTGTGGACCTATATATGGGCGATGAACCCGGGATACTAAAAAAGGATTTCTTCAATTCCCTGCTGGCCGCCTATGAGCCTGACGAGGTCAGGCGCCAGCTTGAAACGGCCGGACTTGGTGATTTCATTTTGAGGGAAGTGAGCGATCGCCATCTCGCGGTTTGGGGTATCGCACCCGGAGGTGGAAGATAAGCGTTAGTGATGGAAGCGCTGAAGCGCCGGGTGTCGCCGGACGAGTGCGTCCGGTTTGCCTGTTTGTGTTAAGTCAGTCAGTCATTTCCTCGGTATGGGAGACCACAATACGCCCGTCCATCAACCTTTTGCGATGGCAACTGACAAAAGTCTTCCAGCCGCCGGCGAGGTTATAAATATCCTTGAACCCATTCATGTCGAGGATCCGGTAGGCCAGATAGCTGCGAATACCGGTCAGGCAATAGATGTAAAAGGGCCCGGGAATCTGCCTGAACTCGTCGATTCGCGTACGCATGTCATCAAGTGGAATGTTCACCGCGCCCGACAAACGCCCCGCTGCAAACTCCCTTGGCGTGCGCACATCGACCACTGTACCGCTCGCGGTCTTCCCCGGATGATCCTCTGCAAACCAGAACCTGACATCTCCGTTTAGAACATTGGCGCCCACGAAACCGGCCATGTTGACCGGATCCTTGGCCGATCCATACGGTGGCGCGTAGGCGAGTTCGAGATGCTCCAGGTCGAAGACCGTCATCCTCATGCGAACGGCCACGGCAAAGACGTCCATCCGCTTGTCCACGCCGTCATGGCCGACTATCTGAGCGCCTAGCAGCCTGCCGTCATCTGGGCTGAACAGAACCTTCGTGTGCATCTGGGCGGTCCCGGGGTAATAGACAGCGTGCCCGAGGGGATGCAGAAATATTTTTTCATATGCAATGCCGGCGCGCCGCAGAACCTTCTCTGACGCTCCGGTAATGGCGGCCGTCATATCGAACACCTTGACGACAGCTGTGCCTTGGGTAGAGGTGTAGGAACTCGCCCGTCCGGAAATATGGTCGGCGGCGATACGCCCCTGGCGGTTTGCCGGCCCCGC
>JBBAAB010000289.1:0-2838 GCA_041658445.1 Thermoleophilia bacterium | reverse complement strand
GACCAAATGGAAGGCTATGGCATCGTTCTCTATCGGAAATAATAAAAGGGCCTCTTTCGAGACCCTCTTGCGCTCGCCCCTGCGGGCGATCCACCTCCGCTTAGCGGATTAACTATAATATACCTGCGTAATCCGGTCGAAGGCGACCACTGATTCCGGAGCAAGCCGTCCACCGAATCCGGAGCATGTCGTCCACCGATTCCGGAGCATGCCGTCCACTTATTGCGGTTGAGCGGAATCATTTGGGGGTGAAGTAACGCTGGATAATCCTATCGAATTGTGGCAATCTACACCTGGAATAATTCCAGGAGGTAGCGATGTCACAGGAAAGGTTATCCATGCGAAAGATCAGCGAAGCACTGCGTTTGAAATGGACCTGCGGTTTATCGAACCGTGCCATTGGGCGCAGCTGCCAGATCTCCCACAGTACGGTCAGCGAATATCTGAAACGCGCCGAAGCAGCGGGGCTGAAATGGCCGTTGCCTGAAGGGCTGGACGAAGACAGCCTGTACAGGCTGTTGTTCCCGGAGAAGGTCGCAGGCCAATTGGCAGCACGGGTCTTGCCGGATTGGGAGGAAGTTCACAAGGAACTGAAGAAGCGGCATGTGACTCTGCGGCTGCTGTGGACGGAGTACCGGGAAGACCATCCGGATGGGTACGGATACAGCCAGTATTGCGATCTGTATCGACGCTATGTACGGAAGCTCAATCCGCCGATGAGACAGAACCACAAGGCGGGTGAAAAGCTGTTTGTGGACTATGCCGGGGATACCGTTCCGATCACCGACCCGGAAACGGGGGAAGTGCGCCAGGCGCAGATCTTCGTGGCAACCATGGGTGCCAGCAGCTACACCTATGCCGAAGCACAGACCAGCCAGGAAATGCCGCACTGGATCGGCGGGCACGTGCGTGCCCAGGCGTTTTTCGGGGGTGTGACTCAGATCATCGTCCCGGATAACCTGGCACAGGGGGTGAAACGTGCCTGCCGGTATGAGCCTGACTTGAACCCAACCTACCTTGAGATGGCCCAGCACTATGGGGTGGCAGTCATCCCGGCTCGAGTGCGCAGGCCGCGCGACAAGGCCAAGGTGGAAGTGGGTGTGCAGGTGGTAGAACGCTGGATATTGGCCCGTCTGCGCAACCGGACCTTTTTTAGTCTGGCAGAACTGAACCGTGCGATTGTCCGACTGCTGGAAGAACTAAACAACCGTCCGATGAAGCATCTGGGAAAGTCCCGGAAACAGCTCTTCGAAGAACTGGACCGGCCCGCCCTGCGTCCGCTGCCGCAAACGCCCTTTGAATACGCCGCCTGGAAGACCGCTCGGGTGAACATCGATTACCACGTTGAGTTCGAGAAGCACTTCTACTCGGTGCCGTATGAGTTGATCCACCAGGAAGTACGCATTCGCGCCAGCGAGCGTATGATCGAGATATTCCACAAAAGCAAACCCGAATCCGTGGCCATCCATCCTCGCAGCAGCGTACCTGGCCGTTATTCCACCCAGACCGCCCATATGCCGATCAAGCATCAGAAAGCCGGGGAATGGACACCCGAGCGCCTGCAGCGTTGGGCGGAGGAGATCGGACCGCATACCAGCCAAATGATCCAGGCCATCCTGACCTCCCGGCGACACCCCGAACAGGCTTTCCGCTCCTGCCTGGGCATCCTGCGTCTTTCTACCCGGTATGCTCGCTCCCAGATGGAGACCGCTTGCCAGATGGCACGCGAAGAAAAAGAACTGAACTACCGGGGCGTGAAAGCCGTGCTGGAACTCCTGCCCCCTGCTTCCCCATCCGAAAACCTATCCCTTCCCACCCACGAGAACATCCGTGGCAACTCATACTACCAGTGAGGTCCCTCATGCTAACCCAACCCCTACTCGACAAACTCGTCCAACTCCGCCTGCCCGCTTTCCGCGATGGCCTACAGGAACAGCTCAATAACCCCAAATACGCAGAACTCTCCTTCGAAGAACGCCTGGCACTCCTGGTGGACATGGAGATCACCCACCGCCATGACCGGCGCATCCAGAGATTGATCAAGATGGCGGCCTTTCCCCAATCCGCTACCCTGGAAGACTTGGACCTGTCTGCCTCCCGTGGTCTGGAGCGCCGCTTTGTCCTCGAACTGGCGCAGGGCAACTGGATCGATCAACATCTCAATACCCTGGTGCTCGGACCCACCGGGTCTGGAAAATCATTCCTCAGTTGTGTGCTGGGATTGTCTGCCTGCCGCACCAATCATTCCGTGCGCTACTTCCGCACTTCACGCCTCTTGTTCCAACTCGCCCAATCTCACCTGGATGGCTCTTTCCACTCCTTGCTCGCCAGCCTGGCAAAAATAGACCTGCTCATCCTCGATGACTGGATGCGCGATCCTATCTCTGCTTCCGAAACCCGCGACCTGCTCGAAATCCTCGACGACCGCTTTGGGCGTGTTTCCACCCTGGTGGCTTCCCAAGTCCCGGTGGGAGATTGGTTTTCTCGATTCCCGGATCCCACTCATGCGGATGCCATCCTTGACCGCGTCATTCACAACGCTTATCGACTCAATTTGACCGGAGATTCTCAACGAAAGGTGCGTTCCCCCATCCCTATGTCGTCCACATGATTTATAATTCCCTTACCAGCGTTGCTTCCCTCCGCCACTGGACGGCATGACCGGATTCAGTGGACGACATCACCGGAATCCGCAACCTGGCACCACAGGCTGCAACTGGCCGCCTAACATGGTGTCTGCGGAACAATCCGTATATATATCCAAACTGGTGGTATTATACGGAAAGCTCCCTATAATAGCTTGTATACAGACTATTATAGACCTACATTTGCCAAAAG
>JBBAAB010000288.1:0-2850 GCA_041658445.1 Thermoleophilia bacterium | reverse complement strand
CAATCAGGTAGCCGCCCAGATCTCCTCCCTCGGGACCTAAGTCTATGATGTGATCGGCGCACTTGACGACATCGAGGTTATGCTCGATAACCACAACGGTATTGCCCGCGTCGACCAGCCGCTGCAGTACCTCGAGCAGTTTTTCGATATCGGCGAAGTGGAGGCCGGTCGTGGGCTCGTCAAGAATATAGAGTGTTCTTCCGGTGGCCACCTTGTTGAGTTCCGAGGAAAGTTTGACACGCTGTGCTTCTCCGCCTGACAAAGTGGTGGCCGGCTGACCAAGACGGATATAGCCAAGGCCCACGTCCACCATTGTTTGCATGCGCCTGGCTATCCTGGGTATGGCCTGAAAGAATTCGAGGGCGGCGGAGGCGCTCATGTCCAGGACTTCGGCGATATTCTTCCCCTTGAAGCGCACCTCGAGGGTTTCACGGTTATACCGTTTGCCCTTGCAGACCTCGCACGGCACATAGATGTCCGGGAGGAAGTGCATTTCTATCTTGATGGTGCCATCGCCATGGCATGCTTCACAGCGGCCGCCGCGCACGTTGAAGCTGAAGCGTCCCGCCTTGTAACCCCGTACTCGAGCCTCGGCCGTAACCGCGAACAGCTGCCTAATATGGTCGAAAACACCTGTGTATGTGGCGGGGTTTGAGCGTGGCGTCCGGCCGATGGGCGACTGGTCGATGTTGATTATCTTGTCGATCTGCTCCGTTCCGTCGATTCTGTCGTGGGCACCGGGACCCCGCTTGGCCCTGTGAATGCTTCCCGCCAGAGACCGGTAGAGGACGTCGTTTATCAACGTGGATTTTCCTGAGCCGGAGACCCCGGTGACGCATACGAACTTGCCGAGCGGGATCTCCACATCGATGGACTTCAGATTATGCTCCCGGGCTCCCCTGATGACGATACTGCCCCTGTCGATGCCGCGTCGTTCCGGCACGGCTATGCTTCGCTTGCCCCGGAGGTATGCCGCAGTAAGGCTGCGACGGGATTTCAGAATTTGCTCCAGGGACCCTTCCGCGATAACCTCTCCCCCGTATTCTCCCGCACCGGGGCCCATGTCCACAATATAGTCAGCGGAGCGCATGGTTTCCTCGTCGTGCTCCACAACGATAACCGTGTTTCCCAGATCCCGCAGGCGATGCAGGGTATCGATCAATTTGCGATTGTCGCGATGATGCAGGCCGATGCTGGGTTCGTCCAGGATATAGAGAACACCGACCAAGCTGGAACCGATCTGGGTGGCGAGGCGAATGCGCTGACCTTCTCCGCCTGACAGGGTCCCTGCCATCCGGTCAAGCGTAAGGTAGCCCACGCCAACGTTGTCGAGAAAACGCAGGCGCTCCCTGACCTCCTTGATGACGCGACCGCCGATCAGCTGTTCGGTCTCCGAAAGACTGAGACCCGCGAGAAATTTTTCCGTGTCCCTGATCGGCATGTCAGCTGTTTCATGTATGTTTTTGCCGCCAACCGTAACCGCGAGGCTGCCGGACTTGAGACGGGCGCCATTGCAGACCGGGCAGGGATGGATTGCCATCAGCTGCGAGATGCGGTCCCGGACGAGCGTTGACTCTGTCTCCAGGTTGCGCCGTTCGAGGTTGGGTATGATCCCTTCGAGGTTCCACGAGCGTGAGCGGCGGCTGCCGCGTCGATCCTTGTAGCAGGCCGCCTTGTTGCCGTAGAGCATCAACTGCCGGTCGTCCTCCGTCAGATCCTCGAAGGGTGTGTCGAGATCGATGTCATAGTAGCGGGCCAGACGGCGGATAACGTGCCTGAAGCCCATGCTCCATGAAAGGATGTTCGCCTCACGCAGGGAGCGGGATTTGTCGGGGATAAGCAGGTCGATATCGATCTCTTCCTGGTAACCGAGACCCGTGCAGTGTTCGCAGGCGCCGTAAGGGCTGTTGAACGAGAAGATGCGCGGAGCCAGCTCCGCCAGGCTGACGCCGCAGTCCGGACAGGCGAACTGCTCCGAATAGGTTTCAGTCTTGCCTTCAGCCGTCTCGATGTCGATGAGACCGCCCGAGAGGGCCGCCGCGGTCTCGACCGAATCAGAGAGCCTGTGGCGGATATCTTCCTTGATGACAAGCCTGTCGACGATGATCGCTATGTCGTGGCGGAGTTTTTTATCCAGTTGTATTTCTTCTTCCAGCAGACGGATTTCGCCGTCTATCCTGGCACGGGTGAAACCGTCGCGGCGGACCTGTTCGAGAAGGTCGCGGTATTCCCCCTTGCGGCCCCTGATTAGAGGAGCGATGACCATAAAGCGGGTTTCCTGGGGCATTTCCATTATCTGGTCTACTATCTGCTGCTGCGACTGGGCGGCGATCAGTTTGCCGCAGCTGGGGCAGTGCGGTTTGCCTATGCGCGCGTAAAGGAGACGAAGGTAGTCATAGATTTCCGTAACCGTGCCCACGGTTGACCGTGGGTTCTTGCTGATGGCGCGCTGGTCTATGGAGATCGCCGGCGAAAGGCCTTCGATACTGTCTACATCCGGTTTTTGCATCTGGCCGAGGAACTGGCGGGCGTACGCGGAAAGGGATTCGACATAGCGGCGCTGGCCCTCGGCGTAGATGGTGTCGAACGCCAGCGAGCTCTTGCCGGAGCCCGAAAGGCCGGTGATGACTATCATCTTGTGGCGGGGCAGCTTGATGGATATGTTCTTGAGATTGTGCTCGCGGGCGCCGCGAATGATTATCTGGTCTGGCATTTCCTTATCATTTCCTTGCCGTGCGCTGCCGCACGAGTTCCTTGATCTGGTCGCGTAACTTCGCGGCGTACTCGAATTTCAGCTCTTCGGAGGCGGCGAACATCTCCTCTTCGAGCAGGGCAATGGCTTCGTCGATC
>JBBAAB010000287.1:0-2852 GCA_041658445.1 Thermoleophilia bacterium | reverse complement strand
GGCGGCAAGGAGGCTCATGATCAGGGCCCGCAGCCGCACAAGAACCCACGGACGCGTTTCCCTGACCCTGTAAATATGGTTGAGCGAGGAGATCAGGCCATGGTAGCCGTTGCTCATGACGTAGAGCGTACCCGCGAGACTCAGTGTCAGGATGGGAAAGCGCCCGTGATCGAAAGTCCGCGACAGGGTGCGTTCTATTAGGCTCAGGGCGTCGGATGGCAATACATCCTTAAGCTGCACGACGATGGCGTCTCCCAGATTGTCGACCGGCAGATATGCCAGAACCGCCACCGTCACGATAAGGACACCCATGACGGTGAAGAAGAAGCTGTAGGCGAGCATCGACGCCAGGCCGGTGCAGCCGTCGGCTCGCGTTCGCAGAATCAGTTGCCAGATTTTCCCCATGAACGGTTATTCCCGCCCGAAGGGAGAACATCCTTCCGATTGAGGTTCCGGATACTTAACTGCTTTACCAGCCCCCAAGCCATTTCATCGCTGGCAAATTCGTGTCTGTGCCTCGTTATCCGTCCTATATTCTTTTCTCTCGCGATAGCGCGCTCTGCCAGGGATTAATCTTCCGCCATCAGCAACGCCACCTGCTCCGGCTCGGGCAGCTGCCCGCTCAACTCTTCGGGCAACGACGAGACCATCCGGTAAGCTGCGACGCCGATGGGTCTGGACGAATCGCGGAGCGCATATTCGACGATGGTTCTTTCTTTCGACTGACAAAGGATGATGCCGATCGAGGGGTTCTCGTCCTGTTCCCGCACCCTGTCGTCGAGTACCGCCAGGTAGAACTGCATCTTGCCGACATACTCCGGCAGGAACTCACCGACCTTGAGCTCGATGGCCACCAGGCATTTAAGCCGCCGGTGATAAAGCAGCAGGTCGACGAAGAACTCCTTCGACCCGATCGCCAGCCTGAACTGGCTGGAGATAAAGGAGAAGACGCCTCCCATCTCGCGCAGGAAGGGCTCGACGCGAGCCAGAATCCCGGTTTCCAGCTGCCGCTCAGAGAACTCGTCGCCCAGCTCCAGGAAATCAAAGGTGTATTCGTCCCGGACAGCCAGTTTCGCCTGGTTTCGAACCTCCTCGGGAAGCGTCTTGTCAAAGTTGACCTGATTCAACAGGGTTTTTTCGTAAGCCTGGTTATCGATGTGGTGAACGAGAACGTTCTTCGTCCAACCGAATTTTTTGGTCATGCGGATGTAGAATTCGCGCTGAAGGTCGTCCTTGCACTTGCGGAAAATGATCATGTTATGAGTCCAGCCAATTTCTGCAACCAATGGTTGCAGTTTTTCATTTTCTCCATAAATGAAGTAAAACTCACGCATATACCAGATATTTCTAACAGAAAAACCCTTGATGCCAGGGAACTCTGCTTGAAGGTCATTGGCGAGATGCTCAACAACGGCTTTCCCCCAGGATTCACTCTTCTGCCGCTCCACAATCATCCGCCCAATGTCCCAGTAGAGCCCGATCAGTTCCTTGTTCACCGCCCTGAGCGCCTCGTACTGGGCAGACCGGATTCGCTCCCTGATCTCACCGAGAAGATTGCCATAGCCGTTCATGGCCTTATCGCCGATCATAGCCGCACCGTCAGGGGTTTTGTCGCTCATGTCTCCTCCTCGTAGTTGTCAGAAGCAGCCCATGCGGGCGGCGTCATATTGGAGGAGTGGAGAAATCATCGGCATGGTGAAGCAGCGGGAGTTCAAAGCGTATCATATCCGCCGGACTGATGTATACAGAAGGGACAACAATATCGGGCCTACCAACCCATTCAAATTTTCACCGACCCCCCGAAATCAATTCCGCCCGCCGACGAGCCGCCTCCAGCCTCTGCTTTAGTATCTGCCTTGATGGAAACTCGGTCAGATATTCGGCAACCCGAATCTCTCCCTCGTAAAGCTGAAGCAACTCGACCTGTTCGTGATTGTTATCACTGCAAAAGATGAGGCCGATTGGCGCCTCCTCGTGCGATTGGCGCTCATACCTGTCCAGCCAGCGAAGATAGAGCTCCAGCGCTCAATGCGGCATATTTCGGCGTAGAAAGATCTTTGAACATCATCTTTGATTGGAATTAACTCGAGAAAATGGGTCCAGCTCAATTGTCGCATCAGTGATGCGACAATCTGCTTCCCGTACTCTGCCCGCTTGCTACCCAGAATCTCACGCTGAATCCGCTCCCCCATATGCCAGTAGAGCATGATCAGGGAGGAATTCACCTCAACGTGGACATGATGGCGGAAAGTGAGTATCGAAAACGACTGGCCGCTAATGATCCGTATATTTCCACCGTGGAAGATGGCGATAAAACATATCTTTTGGGTGAGGAACAGGAATTGTGACGAAATTCGATTTCAGCTCAGTCATTTCAAGAAAAATTCTTTATTACTTAGAAACCGAAATAATTCTATGGAACAACTACTCCGAAGTGTTGCCTTTCCGAGTACTTCAGAGTAGAATACCGAGCCATTGTTTCCTTTGCAAATACGGCTGGCGGTACGATAGTCATTGGCGTGGAGGACGGCACAAGGAAGGTGCTTGGTTTAAAAGAACCGCTGGAAGTTGAAGAGCGTCTGGCAAATCTCATCAGCGACCGGATACTTCCGCGTCTTATACCTGACTTGGACATACTTCCCTGGAGACAGACCAACCTGCTGGCGGTGCAGATATATCCGAGTCCGGGGCGACCTCACTTCCTCAAGAAAGATGGACTCAAGGCTGGTGTCTTCGTGAGAGTCGGCTCGACCAACCGCCGCGCTGATCAGGAGCTCATAGAGGAACTCCAGCGGTTTTCCCGCAGTGAGGCTTACGACGAACAGGCTATGCCTGAACTTAACTCTGAATCA
>JBBAAB010000286.1:0-2860 GCA_041658445.1 Thermoleophilia bacterium | reverse complement strand
TGGAAAGACATAGCAGTTACGCGCTGGCGCGAAGACAGCACCTGCGACAACTGGGGAACGTTCTGCTATATCCGCGACCTTGCGAGCGGCGAGTTCTGGTCAACCTCCTATCAGCCGGCACTCAAACGGTCAGATTACTACGAAGCGATTTTTTCGGAGGCACGCGCGGAGTTTCGCTGCCGCATAAACGGTTTTGACACTCACACGGAAATTGCTGTTTCTCCGGAGGATGACATTGAGCTGCGCCGCATCCGTATCACCAACCGGTCACGGACACGCAGAACATTCGATGTGACGAGTTACGCAGAAGTGGTTCTCAACTCGGCCGCGGCTGACGCACTGCATCCGGCATTCAGCAATCTCTTTGTTCAGACGGAGATCATTCATAAGCGCCAGGCGATCCTTTGCACGCGCAGGCCCCGCTCCGTTGATGAGCACGCTCCCTGGATGTTTCATCTTATGGCTGTACACGGCGCGGATGCCGGAGAAATATCCTATGAGACCGACCGGCTGCAGTTCATCGGTCGCGGCAATACACTTGCCAATCCGCACGCGATGAATGATTCCGCTGCGCTCTCGGGAAGTCAGGGGTCGGTACTCGATCCTATTGTCTCAATCCGGCATAAGATGACGCTTGATCCGAACGAGTCGGCGACAATCAATATTGTTTCCGGCATAGGCGAGACCCGCGATGCAGCTTTAAGTCTTGTCGAGAAATATCAGGATCGGCGTCTCGCGGACCGCGTCTTTGAACTGGCATGGTCGCACAGCCTGGTGCTCCTGCGGCAGATCAATGCAACAGAGGCTGACGCACAACTCTACGGGCATCTGGCCAGCTCGGTACTCTACGCCAATTCCTCGCTGCGCGCCGATTCAAACATCCTCACCAGGAATCGCCGCGGGCAATCAGGTTTGTGGGGTTACTCCATTTCCGGCGATTTACCGATCGTGCTGCTGCAGATCGCAGACCCGGCTAATATCGAACTGGTACGCCAACTCGTGCAGGCCCACGCGTACTGGCGCTTAAAAGGACTGGCAGTGGACCTGGTGATCTGGAACGAAGATCACGCCGGTTATCGGCAACTTCTGTACGACCAGATCATGGGGCTCATTTCTGCAGGTGTCGAAGTCAGCGTTACCGACCGGCCAGTCGGTATCTTTGTGAGACATGGCGACCAGATATCAAACGAAGACCGGATCCTGTTCCAATCGGTCGCTCGTGCCATCATTGCCGACAATCAGGGTTCTTTGGCGAACCAGATCAATCGAAGAGGTATTTTGGAAGTAAAAGTCCCGCACCTTGCAGCGCCCCGCACCTTCCGTGCCGAATTCCCGGAAGATGTCAGTTTGCCTCACCGTGATCTGATTTTTTTCAACGGGCTTGGGGGATTTACCCCTGACGGGCGCGAGTATGTGATCACGACTGCACATGGTCATGTGACGCCGGCACCGTGGGTGAATGTGCTGGCGAACCCGAACTTTGGAACGGTCATATCAGAGAGCGGCCCTGCCTACACCTGGGCCGAGAATGCCCATGAGTTTCGTCTCACTCCCTGGTGCAATGACCCGGTGAGCGATCCGAGCGGAGAAGCTTTTTACCTCCGTGATGAAGAAAGCGGCCGTTTCTGGTCACCCACGCCACTGCCCAGCCGCGGTCAGCAGCCCTATGTCAGCCGGCATGGATTCGGCTACAGCGTTTTTGAGCACACGGAGGACGGCATCTATTCCGAGATGTGGGTTTACGTAGCTCTGGACGCATCGATCAAGTTTTCGGTATTGAAGGTGCGAAACGATTCGGGCCGGGAGCGCCGGCTTTCAGCCACTGGATACATGGAATGGGTGCTTGGAGATCTGCGTCCAAAATCAATGATGCACGTGGTTACCGAATTTGATCCCATTAGCGGTGCGCTCTTTGCGCGCAATCCATTCAATACAGAGTTTGCTGACCGGGTTGCCTTTTTCGACGTGGACGATGCAACGCGGACTGTAACCTGCGACCGGACTGAATTTATTGGACGCAACGGTACGCTTCGGAATCCAGCTGCTATGAGACGGATGCGACTCTCGGGCAGGATAGGGGCTGCTCTGGACCCCTGCTCAGCGATTCAGGTTGCATTCGAACTCGCAGAAGGGCAGGAGCGGGAGATCATATTCACACTCGGTGCCGGGCGAGGCGCCGGACAAGCCAGCAAACTGGTGCAGCGCTTCCATGGTTCAGCTGCAGCGCGCGGTGCGCTTGAAGCGGTGTGGCAGTACTGGAACCACACGCTCGGGGCAGTGCAGGTGGAAACCCCGGACCAGTCCCTCAATGTGCTGACCAATGGCTGGCTTCTGTACCAGACTATTACGTGTCGTCTCTGGGCGCGGAGCGGATACTATCAGTCGGGAGGTGCTTTCGGGTTCCGCGATCAGTTGCAGGACTCGATGGCCCTTATATATGCCGAGCCGCACCTTATGCGTGAGCACTTGCTCCGCTGTGCGGCTCATCAGTTCCCTGAGGGTGATGTCCAGCACTGGTGGCATCCTCCTCAGGGCAGGGGTGTTCGTACTCACTGTTCGGATGATTACCTCTGGCTGCCGCTTGCGGCATGCCGCTACGTTCTGAGCACAGGGGATACAGGTGTGTTGGATGAACCTGTCCACTTCATCGAAGGACATCCGGTAGGTGCGGAAGAGGATTCGTATTACGATCTGCCCGGCAGGTCTGAAAAAGCGGCTAGTTTATACGAACACTGTGTGCGGGCGATTCTGAAAGGCCTCAGCCGGGGAGTGCATGGACTTCCTCTCATCGGCTCTGGTGACTGGAATGACGGCATGAACCTGGTGGGTAAAGAAGGAAAAGGTGAAAGCGTCTGGCTGG
>JBBAAB010000285.1:0-2863 GCA_041658445.1 Thermoleophilia bacterium | reverse complement strand
TCAAGTAACAGGGGAGATCGGGGAAAGCGTACGCGGTAGGTGGGCACTGGACTTGACCGCAATTGAACCGGCTGGCGAGGAAGCTGCAGCTCTCATTTGGGCCAACGGTTCTTCAGAAGAAAGTCAGTCATCCGTGAAGTCCATTAAACACCCTGTATTCGCAACCTCAAATCTTCCATAAAGGCACTTAACCATTAAAACCTTATCGTGCAGGGTGTAACAGGAGGTGATGACCGGATTGTCGAAGTACCCGTACGCTTCATCCAGGCGTACAACTGACCCAGACCGAGTCTTACTAACAAAGAAGGATGGTGAAGGGATGAAGACTAGTTTGAAAGTTAGCCTCATAGCCGTTATGGCAGGGGCTCTGGCTCTCGTATTAATACTGGGAGCCTCTATTGGTAGCGCCGCTCCGAATGCGGCGCTGGTTGACGACCTGATACTGATCGGCAATGGTTACGCCGACGGTGTCAACAACACCGGTGAAGTGAATGTGTTCGACGTTAATTCGATGTCCGTAGTTAACGTGATCGCCAAGAGCAGTGAAGGCAGTGGTCTGGCCAACAACCACGGTGTGCTGCTTGACAGCAATCCACGCTTTATCTGGAACTCGAACAACACTCTGACCGCCGGCATGTCCCGCCTCGTCAAGTACGACCTTATGACGATGGCGCCTGCCGGTACATTAGATCGCGCCAGCGCTGACGTGTATGCCTTTACTACCGGCCTGTGCGGTCTTGAGTGGAACTACAACGATTCGAGCACCGGCAAGCTGTGGGCTACCAGCATGTCCGCTGCCACCGGCAACGGTGGTCTGTATGACTATAACCCGAGCGGACCCCCCGCTACCGGCTACGTTGATAATACCGACGGCGCGGCCAACGGCTCCACCTGCGGTATCGCCTGGAACACAAGCGGTGGCACGGCTTATGCCGCCGCCATGCTCGCGAGGCAGACAACGCCTGTTGCCTGGCCGGGTGGCCCTCCTGACTTTACCAAAACCATAGCTTCAAGCTCAAACCTGCATATGGTTGACACGTACAAGGCAGGTAACATTGCCTATGTGGCTGCGCAAGCCAAGATCAACATCGTCGATATCAGCACGCCGACGATATCAGAAGTGGCCACTGTGGTCGGACCAGGTGCGGCTAATATCCATGACACCAAGGTCTCGCATGACGGCGGCTTCCTGTATGCGCACAACCGCAACGGCGCAACCGCGATTGCCCCAACCGAAACCGGCACGCTGCTTGTCTATGACATCGGCGGCGTAGTCGGCGGCACGGGCACCAAGCTCGCTCCGGTCCTCATCGGTTCTGCGCCTGATCAGGGTAGCTCCAGCGTATCCTGCGGCACGCAGCTGCTCTCCAAGGCTGCTTACACCGGCAAGCCCGTCCTGACCCTAAGCAAGACCGGCGTCGTCTGGGGCTCGCTCGTCGACTACAATGACAGGGTGCTCACGGTTAATTACAGCGTCGGTAACAGCGGTAGCAGCACCGTCGCGGCACTGCAGACCACGATCACCGGTTCTACAGCCACCAATGGCGTAACCCTGAACAGCGCAAGCTCAAGCTTATTGCCGATCAGCCTTGGTACTATCGGCGTCGGTTCGAGCAAGCCCCTGCAGTTGAAGTACAACGTGGCAGGAACAGGTTCGTCGTTCTGGACGTCTACAACCGGAACAGCGAAAGACCTGGGCGGCACAACGTATTACTATCCGCCGGAAGCGTAATCGGACATCCCAGGAATAGTCGTGTTGACGATTGAGTCACGAAAGGAGAATGATATGGCCGTAAAGAAAAGCGACCATCGGGAGCCTTACGCGAAGCCTGAACTGACAAGGCACGAGAACTTGAAGGATATAACCTTCGCGTGCCCGGAGTGGCAGTGCAGCGTAGTGGTTCCGCCGTGGACCCCGTAAAGCGGTAGCGGCAGGGCAATAAAAGCAGAAATAACGGGAGGGAGGGCCGTCCGGCTCTCCCTCCGGAAAATGGCTTTTTGATCCCTCAATATGCAGAACATGCGGGAGTAGAGTAAAATAAGTGAATCGCTCTACTTTCTGCAAACAACAGGCAAGGAGACATAGCAAGATGAAAGCTGTAAACCCTAACGGTAGCGGGCCGCGGGGAAGGTTGGTTGTTCTGGCAGTGGGAGTTGTGGTTTTACTTGTAGGAATGGCTCTCATTTGGGGTGGATGTGGCGACAGTGCCAAACAGGGCACTTCGGGTTCTCAGCTTGATGATGAGGGATCCGGCGGTTCCACAAGCGGCAACGGAAGCGACGGGTCAGGCGGATCCAGCGATGGAAACGCCATGGTTGATTATTCGTGGGACCAGTGTACGTCTGACATGACGAAACGCTACGGCGACGTGGAGAAGGCCAAACAGGTTTGCGGCCAGCTCCAGGCGGAGTACAGCAGTCAGCCGGTGAACCAGCTGGCTACGATACTGCCCACGGTAGAGCAGAGGGTAGGCGCCACTCCTCTGCCCGGTAGCACGATTCCGGGTAGCACAACCTCCGGGAGCACGACCCCCGGGAGCACGACCCCGGGTGGCACGACCCCGGGTGGCGGATGGGATTCCGGGGGCATAGAGATAGTCGTGCCGCCGGCGCCATAAAAAAGTGTGAAGAGCGGGTTACGGGAGACAGGATGAAAAGCAGGCTCGGCAATAATATCGAAAGATGTATAAACGAGGTCAGGCCCAATGCCGCTACATATAATGTGCATGGGGTAGTAACCAAGGTATACACTGACGACCATTTGTTGGCGCTTGCCATCCAGGACTTCCTTAGATCTTTCCGTGGGCAACCGGACGAAAAGGCCGACATCGAGTTCTACCTTCTTACGAAGGAGCCCGGTTTC
>JBBAAB010000284.1:0-2867 GCA_041658445.1 Thermoleophilia bacterium | reverse complement strand
TTACCAGCCAAGTGCCGCCGAAGCATCTCCACTGCCTCGTGGGTCAGCGGCACCACCCGGTCCTTGTCGAACTTCGACTGTCGGATGGATGCCAGCCGATCCTCTAGGTTCACATCCTCCCACTTAAGCTTCGTCGCTTCACTCACCCTCAGCCCCGCCGAGTAGATCAGCTCATAGACGGCCCGGTCCCGTCGGCCTCCGGTCGTCCTGGTGTCGATTCCCTCCAGGACCGCCACGATGTCGGCCTCGCTCAGGATCGTCGGCAGGGGCTCCTGGTTCCCTCGGATCAGCTTGACGGGCCAGCTTTGGGCACCCACCTCTTCGGCTTCTACCAAGGCCGTCATCAGACCGACGGCCGCCAGCCACAGACTCCGCAAGGTGTTGGGCTGGTAGGCCTTCTGAGTTCGGCTCGACGTCGCTGCTCGAAGGTGCCGAGCGTAGTCTTCCAGGTCTTTTCGAGTCACATTCGTCAGGTCCTGGATTCCAGAGTCTTTCAACCACCTGAGGAAGGAGCGAAGGAAGGCTTTGCGCGTCTTGATCGTCGAGGCTTTGTGACCTTCCTCGGCCAAGTAGGCTCCATACCAGGCCTCGGCCCCCTCAGGTCCCATGGCCCAGGCTCATGATCCCCCGGGGATGGCAGGTGTCGATCACCTGCTGCACCTCAGGAACGTCGACCTTGGTGTAGACCTCAGTGTCCTTGATGTTCGCATGCCCCAGGATCTCCTGGATGTGCCGCAGAGGGCAGCCACTTCGCAAGAGGTGGTAGCCCAGGGCATGACGGAAGCTGTGGCTGGTGATGCCTACTCCCACTTCCTGACCGACCTTCTCCAGCCATCGGTTCTGGACTCGTCCCAACGAACCATGGGCCGCCCCGAACACCAGGTGGCTGTTGTGCCCCTGCTTTGCTGTCAGCACCAAGGGCCGCATCTGGGTCAAATACACCTCCAGCACCCCTGCCGCGTACTCGGTCAGCCACGCGTACCGACTCCGGCCTGCCTTTCCATCACGCACCGTCACCAACCGCTTCTCCAGGTCGATGTCGCTCATTTCGAGGGCAGCAACCTCGCAGATCCTCAGGCCTGTGGCGTACTGCAGTTCGGCCATCACGTGGGCAAGGTAGCGCCGTCCCTGTCGCCTGGGGTCGCTCCCCTCCGACTCCCAGCTCTCCAGCGCCTCCAGAAGCCGACCCATCTGGGCTTCCTTGGGCACCTGCCTGAGCACGGTCTTGGGGACTCGGGGAGTCTTAAGTTTCACAAAGGGATTGGAGGGGATCACCCCGGTGTCCACCAGCCAGCTGCCCACCCTGCGGGCCGCCTGAAGGTAGCCGCTCACCGTCCGTAGACTCAGCGTCGAGGTCGTCTCGGTTGTGGCTTCCACCAAGCTGGCCCGGTAGCTTCTGGCTACCCTCCGGTCCAGGTCCGCCACCGTCAGACCCTGGCCCTCCAACCACCTCAAGAGTCGCATCGCCGGGGATCTCAGATCTCGCACTCCCTGGCCCCGGGCTCCCCACAGCACCGCCCAGGCCATGTACGCCTCCACCATTTCCGCGAAGGGTGCCTTTCCCCCGCCGGGAACGCGCCCAGTTTGGTAATTCGTTGTCCGGGAAGCATTCGAGGCCACTAAACTGGGCGCGCCCAGTTTCCGCCCAGTTTGGCCAGTTTTCACATTCACGCGCGAGCCTCCTGAAGCTTTCGTTCCATCTCTTCCGGACTCGGGATCATCGACAGGTCCGCCCGGTCCATCGCCGCTTCATCCCGCAGCTTGTAGAACCCCTTGGTCCGCTCTCCACCACCCTTGTTCACGTTCAGGTACTCGAACTCCACTAAGGTCCTCAGGTTCTCTTTCACCCAGGTCTGCCCCAGCTGGGTTTGCTCCCGGATCATCCTCTGGGTCAGCGTCACCTCGTGCACCGCCAGCTTCTGCCGCTGGGCCTCGCGCTTAGCCAGCTTGAGCAGCTCTTCATGAAGGATCTGCGCTCCCTTGGGCATTTCCCGCAGGGTGCTGGCCAGCACCCCGTCGACCATAATTCGGTAGGCCACCTTGTAGTCCTCAAGATCACAGACCACGTATCGGGTGCCCCCGACCTGCTGGCTAGGCTTTTGGTACTGGCGGACATACGCCACGCACGCGATCAGGTCCAGGAACCGGTCATGGTCGCGCCGAAGGCGCATCAAGTTCGTCGGGAAGTCCAGAAGGGGAGCGAACTCGTTCACGATGGCCACCTTTTCCAGAAGCCTTTGCGCTGCCTGGTGGGCACTGATGATGGCCGCCACCTCGGTACTGGCGTTCACCCGGCCCAGGCTGTACTTGTGACGCTGGTGCTGGTGGATAGCCTTGGTTTGATCCCGGCTTTCGTCGGTATTGATCACAAAGGCACGGCTCGCGTTCTCGGGGTTGATATGGTGGCTGGTCCCGCTCATGACGCTGGCCACGATCACCGGTGTTCTCATGACACGGCTGGCCATCTTGCCCGTCTCGGGGTCTTTGATCGTCACCAGGCGGCTCAGTTCCTTGCCCGAGAGCATTTCTCGAATCTGGTGCTCCACCACGTCGCCGTGGACAGCCTCACCGAGTACCAGGAACTTGTGCATCAGGTCAGCGATGTAGTTCAGCGCCTGGTCGGAGAGGCTGGTCACCGCCACCACCTCGTCCGGCGGCATAAGCTTGCGCACGCAATCCACGAGGAAGCTTTTACCCGACGCCGACTGCGAGAGAATCAATACACTGATGGGGTCATCGAGCTTGCGGCTGGAAGCACACAGGTACAGAAGCCACTTGTTCAGCCGCTCCCCCACATACCCCAGGGCCGACAGGTCGGTGTCGATCCGGTCAAACAGCGCCGGGTCTCGCAGCAGTTCAAGGCCCGC
>JBBAAB010000283.1:0-2871 GCA_041658445.1 Thermoleophilia bacterium | reverse complement strand
GCCGATCTGGGAATTGCGGTGGGAGCGATACTCGGCGCCTAGACCGGATACCGCCGGTATTGCGCCGCTCCGCGGGGCGGCGTGCGCTCGCGGCTTCGCGGGTGCGGGATCAGGAAAACCCTTGTCGTTTCGGCAAGGGTTTTTGCTTTTGTGCGCCCGGCAGGGCGCACTCATTTGGAGGTGTAAGTCCTCTACTCGCCCGACAAGGGGAAGAGTTAGCCGAACGGCAAGGGTGTCGCGGGTGACTGCGAATCTGAAGGAAGCTGAAGGCAAAGCGCTGGCCTGACGAACAGGAAGCGGATATGAGGCGTTACAGCGGGGCAAGGCGGCAAATATCGTTGAAGCCCGAAACTTGTACAGAACGCTGCGACGTAGATCCGACAGGTATAAGCGTGAAGGTGGGTGCGTCATACCCGGGGAGATCTGCACGGGTGCCAAGTGCTACCGGCATCGAGAGGTGCCGGGATGCCTGTGCAGAAGTCAGCAGAGGCCATATTAGGCGTCAGTGCGAGCCGAAGGGCCGAACATGGAATGCCGCAAGTAGGCGGCGGGAACACACGGACAGTTGATGACAGCAGACGATTCGCGGCAAGCGGATACCAACGTGGAAGAGCCGGGGCGGAACCTCGGTGGCGCTGCGTCTGGCGCTGAGGCTGACGTGACGACCCGCAGGCGGACGAAAGCGGAGTCAAGCGGGCTGATGGAAGTCGTGTGCGAACGCGACAACCTGATGCTTGCGTATCAACGGGTGGTGAAGAACAAAGGTGCCGCCGGTATCGATGGTATCGGAGTCACCGAGTTTAAAGATCACCTGAAGGAACACTGGCTCACGATCAAAGCCAGGTTACTGGCTGGGGACTACATCCCTCAACCGGTGCGCCGAGCAGATATCCGCAAACCGCAAGGCGGGATGAGGATGCTCGGCATCCCAACGCTGACGGATCGAATGATCCAGCAAGCGTTGCATCAGGTCATGAGTCCGATCTTCGAGGCTGACTTCTCCGAATCGAGCTACGGCTTTCGACCGGGGAGGAACGCCCATCAAGCGGTCAAGGCGGCCAAGCAGTATGTTGTCGAAGGTCGCCAGGTGGTGGTGGACATGGATTTGGAGAAATTCTTCGACCGTGTTAACCACGACCTTATGATGGAGAAGTTATCGAAGAAGATCGAAGACCGACGAGTACTTCAACTCATTCGCCGGTTCCTCGAAGCGGGGATGATGGCAGAGGGGGTCGCAAGCCCCCGGACCGAAGGCACGCCGCAAGGCGGACCCTTGAGTCCGCTGTTGTCGAACATCCTGCTGACGGAACTGGATCGGGAACTGGAGCGCCGAGGCCACGCCTTCTGCCGCTACGCCGACGACTGTAACATCTACGTCAGAAGCCAACAGGCAGGGGAGCGGGTCATGGCGAGCATCACCCGGTTTCTGGCGGACACGCTCAAGCTTACGGTCAATGTGGCCAAGAGTGCAGTGGCGCGTCCGTGGAAGAGGAAGTTTCTGGGCTACAGTCTTACGTGGCACAAAGCCCCGAGACTACGGATTGCGCCAACCAGCTATCAACGGCTGGAGAATCGCATCCGGGAAGTGCTCAAAGGAGCGCGTGGGAGAAGCCTGAGCAACACCATTGCCGAACTCAATCCAGTGCTCCGAGGCTGGGCAGCCTACTTTAAGCTGACCGAGACCAAGAAAGCGCTAGACGAGTTGGACGGATGGATCAGGCGCAAGCTGCGCTGCATCTTGTGGCGCCAGTGGAAACGCTCCTATACTCGCGCCACGAACCTGATGAAGGCGGGACTGACGGAGGAACGTGCATGGCGATCAGCCTGTAATCAGCGCGGGCCATGGTGGAACGCCGGGGCCAGTCACATGAATGCGGCCTTCCCGAAGTCATTCTTTGGTCGTTTGGGTCTGGTGTCGCTGCTTGATACGACGCAAAGACTCCAGCGTGTTTCATGAACCGCCGGATGCGGAACCGCACGTCCGGTGGTGTGGGAGGACGGAGGGGGTGACCTCTCCTCCTACCCGATTGGACCGGGCGCGCTCAAGAAAGGCGGGGAGCGTCGCCGCTCCCCCTTGTGCTGCGCTTACGCGGCCATGGGCTCGGCCTGGGCGGCCTGCGATCTGTGGAGATAATCGACGGCTCGCTGTGCATGGGCGGCAGCCTGGAAGATGGCGCGCTTGTCATTCTGAAGAACCTTGAGCCAGTGCCCGATATAGGCGGCGTGATCGTCGCGGGGCTCCGCGGTGATGCCAAGATCGGCACAGAGGAAAGCGGCGCCGAGTTCGGCGACAAGCTCTTCGCGGGCGTAGCCTTCATCGCCGAAGCGCTGGCGGCCGAAGTCACGGTCAAGGCGGCTCGGGTGCTTGGTCCAGTGCGTGAGTTCGTGCGCCTTGGTGGCGGCGTAGCTCTCGGCGTCCTTGAAGGCTTCAGGGGCCGGAAGCTGGATGATGTCGGCGGAGGGGGCGTAATAGGCTCGGTTTCCGCCATGGCGGAAGGTTGCGCCGGTCGCAGCAAAGAATCGCTCGGTGTTCTCGATGAGCTGCAGCGGCTCGCCTTTCGTTTCCGGCTTGGTCTGGTAGCGGGCGGGTAGCCCGTCGATCTGCTCCACATTAAAAACGGTGTAAGCCTTCATGAACGGAATTTCGCGCTCGATGGCCTCGCCGTTGTCGGCGGTGTCCGTCTTGGTGAAGCGGTCGGCAAAGACGACGAGGGAGCCATGCTCGCCTTTGCGCACCTGGGCGCCGATGGCTTCGGCCTGCTTGAAGGTCATCCAGGTATTCGCGGCGTAACCCTTGGCGATGGTTTCACCCCAGAGAAGAAGAATATTGATACCTTGATAGGGTGTCCCGTTATGGCGAAGCGGGCGAGT
>JBBAAB010000282.1:0-2887 GCA_041658445.1 Thermoleophilia bacterium | reverse complement strand
AACCGGCGTCTTCAGCCCGTCCGCAAACCTGATGTCATCGCCGTCCACATAGATATTGATAAACCGCCGCACCTCGCCGTTCTCCAGCAGCCGCTCGGCGATGCCCGGATGCCGGTTCTCCAGCTCCATGATGATGCCGCCGACGGTTCCGGCGTCCATCTCGATCATTCCCTCGCCGCTGGTTAGCTGCCTCAGCTGCGACGGTATCCTTACCTTTACGCTCACTTGTTTGCTCCTTTCAATACGTCTCCCAGTACTTCTTCCTCAAACTGGGAATAGTTCGGGTCTATCTCGTAAGTGCTGATGGTGTCAGCCACGGCGTCCAGTGTCTTGAGCCCGTCGCCGGTGATATACAGCACGACTTCGTCGTCCCGGTAGATCTTGCCGGAAGCGGCGAGCTTGGCCAGCACCGCGGTGGTGACGCCACCTGCCGTTTCGGTGAAGATGCCGGTGGTCTCCGCCAGTAGCTTGATGCCGTCGACGATCTCCTGCTCGGTGACGCTCTCTATCGAGCCGCCGGTCTCACGCACGACTTCCAGCGCGAAGATGCCGTCCGCCGGATTGCCGATGGCCAGCGACTTGGCGATGGTATCAGGTTTGACCGGCTTCACATGTTCGGCCTTCTCCGCGAAAGCCGCTGCCACAGGACCGCAGCCCAGCGCCTGGGCGCCGTGGACGACAGGAGCTTTTCGCCTGATCAGCCCGGTTTCACCCAGCTCCCAGAAACCCTTGTGAATCTTCGTAAGCAGCGAACCGGACGCCACGGGCGTCACAACCTTGTCAGGCGCGCGCCAGCCGAGCTGCTCCGCCGTCTCGTATGCAAGGGTTTTAGAGCCCTCGGCGTAATATGGCCGCACGTTTACGTTGACGAAGGCCCACTTCTTCTCCGAGGCGATCTCGGTGCAGAGGCGGTTCACATCGTCATAATTACCGCGCACCTTGACCACGTTGACGCCGTAGATGGCGGTGGCGATGATCTTCTGTATCTCCAGGTTGGCCGGAACGAAGACGAAGGCCTCGGTGCCGGACGCCGCGGCGTGGGCGGCCACGCTGTTGGCCAGGTTGCCGGTGGAGGCGCAGGCGACCACGTCGAAGCCCAGCTCGTGTGCCCGCTGCAGCGCCACGGCCACGACACGGTCCTTGAAGGAGTGGGTGGGGTTGGCGGTGTCGTTCTTGACCCATACTTTCTTGAGCCCCAGCTCGGCTGCCAGACGGTCGGCTTTAAGCAGCGGCGTGTAGCCCGCCTGCAGGTCGACCTCGGGTCTGCTGTTTACAGGGAGGAAATCGGCGTAGCGCCATAATGACGGGGGTCCAAAGGCGATGCGCTCCTTGGTGGCCCGCCGGCGGATCTTCTCATAGTCGTAAGAAACCTCGAGTGGCCCGAAGCAGTATTCGCAGACGAACAGCGCTTCCAGCGGATAGGTGCGCCCGCATTCCTTGCATTTTAGATGTTCGGCGGTGGTTGCCAAACGATTGCTCCTTCGTTTGGCGCCGTCGCATCAGGAAACCCGCCGTGCGGAAACAAAAAAACCTCTGCACAGTGATGTGGCAGAGGTTGGACAGATTCATCCTATCACCACATCTTCCAGACCAATATGGTCTGCAGGAGTTGGCACCTTGCCAGGTTCGGCTCGAAAAGACACCTCACCGCAGGTTGCCGAGGCTTCACAGGGCCAGTCCCTCCACCTCTCGGGATGCGAACAACGCGTTCATAGTTGTAGCCATAGGAGTTTAACAAGCGGGCGCGGGCGGTGTCAAGATATGCCGGGTCCCCAAGAGAGCAGTTTGTCTGTAAATCAGACGGGGCGCGGCGCATAAATGCGCCACGCCCCGTCCTTAACCCTGTTAAACCAGCACCTTACTCAGTGCGGATCGATCAGCTGTATATAGTGACCTACCAGTTAGTGGCCTGCGCGCCGACCAGTGCATCCCAGTAGATATTGCCGCCGACGAAGTCGCTGCGCCGGCCGGAACCAAAGCTGTACTCGTCGCTGATAGGCCGATTCAGCGTACCGGCAGGGCCGCCTAAGACGAGGTATTTCGCCAGGATAGCTCCGTGGACCTCATGGGCGCCGGTGGTGAGTGACCAGTAGATGTTGGCGCTCTGGAACTGGCTCCATTTGGCTCCGAGTACACCGGAGACATCCTGCTCGTCGCTGGTGGGCATGCCGAACCGGGCCGGACCGCCCATCGCCAGCCACTTGCCGCGGATATCTCCGTGGACTTCATAAGCTCCGGTTACGCCGGACCAGTAAATGGTGGCGCCCGTTAGCTCTGACTTGCGTCCGGGACCATAGCCGGGGACGCCGGTCTCATCGGTAGTGGGCAGGCCGAACGTTGCCGGGCCTAGCGCCAGGTATTTGGTCAGGATATCGCCGTGCATCTCGTGGGCCGTGGTGGCAGCCGACCAGTAGATGTTGGCATACTGGAACTGATTCCATTTGCCGGCGACACCCGTGACATCCTGCTCGTCGCTGGTGGGCATGCCGAAGACCAGTGGTCCGCCGGACACCAGCCACTTGCTGCGGATATCTCCGTGGACCTCATAAGCGCCGGTTACGCCGGACCAGTAAATGGTGGCGCCCAGTAGCTCTGACTTGCGTCCGGGACCATAGCCGGGGACGCCGGTCTCATCGGTAGTGGGCAGGCCGAACGTTGCCGGGCCTAGCGCCAGGTATTTGGTCAGGATGTCGCCGTGCATCTCGTGGGCCGTGGTGACAGCCGACCAGTAGATGTTGGCGTTCTGGAACTGATTCCATTTGCCGGCGACACCCGTGACATCCTGCTCGTCGCTGGTGGGCATGCCGAACCGGGCCGGACCGCCCATCGCCAGCCACTTGCCGCGGATATCTCCGTGGACTTCATAAGCTCCGGTTACGCCGGACCA
>JBBAAB010000281.1:0-2889 GCA_041658445.1 Thermoleophilia bacterium | reverse complement strand
AAAGTCCCGGAGAAAGCTTCTGATAGACGAGGGACGCACCGGTCGATTGGAGGAGAGTTGAGGAGGCGCCGACTGCGTTGAGACCGGTACCGCCGTACAAGGGGTAAATCGTGGAAGCGGCCGAAACTACCCCGTCCACGGCCTGCAAGGGACCGGTCAAAGCGGCTAGAGTGAGATTGGCTGTGGTGATTGTACCAGCGAAGTATGCGTTCCCAGTCGTCGTCGCACCGCCATTGATCGTCAGACCGCCAGCTTGCGTACCATCACCAATAGTAGAGGAGGCATTGACCATGATGCCGATCGTCGTCGTCGGAGCCAGAGCGCCGAAGGCATTGATCTCCCATGATTTGCCAAATGAGCTTCCGCTTCCGGAACCGCAATTGACTCCGGTCGAAGTCAGGAATCCGCCGGCACCGAACTGGGCACAGCCGGCGGCGGCAGTCGAAAGACCAAATGAAGAAACTAAGAGATTTGGTAGCGACGAAGTGGCCGTACTGGTGGCAGTGAAGTATCCGGCCAGAGCATTCGTGCCGAGATCGCTATCGCCATAGACCGACAAGCTGCGCCATGGAGAGGTCGTGCCGAAGCCAACATTGCCGCTAAGATATGATGTCTGGGTATTTGGATCGAACCAGAACTTTGCGGATGTCGTAGAGTTCGCCCCGATCGCCACGATATCGGTGCTGTTGTTCGGATAGTTGACGAACTGTCCAGTCACCGAGGAAGTGGTCGTAGACCAGGTGCCGCTCGAGCCGCCGCCGGCACCACAAGGAGAACCCGATGAAGTGACGATGCCGGCCGAGGTCTGCAGACAACCGTCGGTGAGTCCGGTGAATCTCACTGTACCTGTAGCTGTGAGACTGGCGAGTGCTAGGTTGCCGGAGAACAAGGCATCACCTTGGATGGAGAGAAGGCGGGATGGTGAAGTGGTGCCTATGCCGACAAGTCCACCAGAAGCGGCGAGGTATGCCGATCCAGTCGTTGTGAAGGCTGTAGTTGAAGCGTATGTGAATCTATTCAAGCCCGTGAATGAGTTGTTATCTGTAAGAAGCGTTGATGATGCCGCCCCGGTGAGCGAGGTCAAATATCCTGCATCATTCGTCCACTGTGAAATATTCGCCGTGTTGAAAAGACCCGGAGAAAGTTTCTGGTAGACAAGAGACGAGCCGTTCGACTGCAAGAGTGTCGAGGAGGCACCGATCGTGGTCAAGCCAGTGCCACCATTGCCGATACCAACCGTCCCGGACAAGTATGCTGTGGTATCAACTGACAGCGCGCCGGTGCCGCCGGAAGTCCTGACCAAACCGTTCGATGTGAGGTTGGAGAGCGTGGAAATATTCTGGGAAGCGTTGACTGTGACATTGCCGCTGCTGTAAGTCAGTCCAGTACCATAAGTGGTAGTCGCGGTCCAGGTCGGAACACCGTTCAAGAATGCCAGGACATTGCCTGCAGTACCAGCCGTAGTAGTGGCGAGTGCGCCGCTGCCATTGCCATATAGTAGAGTGCCGGCGCTGATCGCAGACCAGCCCGTGCCACCATTCCCCACTCCCAGGATGCCGGCCAAGGTCAGTAAGCCGGAAGTCGTCACCGGCCCGCCGGAGAATGAGAGGCCGGTCGTGCCGCCGGAAGCATTGACGGAGGTGACCGTGCCATTGGTGCCGCCGATACAGACGCCGTTGACGGCGAAACATCCGCCGTAAGGGAGGTTGACCCCGGCTAGCGTGGAGGTCGCGGTCGTCGAAGCGCTCACTGCGGATATGAACGAGGCGAATGTCGAGGTGCCCAGGTTGCCTACTATAGTAGTAGTAGCCGTTCCCCCCACGGAGATGCCGTTGTATGCCGAGAAAGAGGTCGAGGAAGCCGAGCGGAATTGCTGGAGGCCAGTCCAGATATTGGAATTGCCCAGGTTGAGGCCGGCTACGACCACGCCGGTGGTCGGAGAGACCGTCAGTGTGCCATCAGGGTTAGCCGAGACCGACGATACGGCTCCGCCGCCGGTGCTGTTCGTAATACAGTTGCCATCGACACCCCGGAAACATCCGCCGGAGAGCTGGATGCCGTTCGCGAAAGTCGAAGTGGCGTTGGTGGCGGTGATATTGAGCGCGCTGGCTTGGATGCCGGCGGCAAAAGTAGAAGTTGCAGTCGAGGTGGCGATGAGATAGCCGATGGTGAGCGACGGTGTGCCGGTCGCGGCCAGACGCGTGCCGTCGTATTGGAGGAGCGCGCCGGTGAGGATGGAAGTCGTGTCCAAGCCGAGCGTGCCTGTGGTGGAGATGACGCCGCCAGTCAGTCCGTTGTTGGTGGCGATCGAGGTAACCGTACCGGATCCGGAGATGCCGAGCGAGCTCGTAGCCAGGAGATCGTAGGTGCCGGCACTGTTGCCCACGAGCAGTTTGCCGTAAGTCGGAGCCGAGGAGGTGCCGGTGCCGCCGTTGTCGAGATCGAGGATGCCGGAGAGCGTCAACGTGCCGGAGCTCGTCACCGGTCCGCCGGAGAATGAAAGGCCGGTCGTGCCGCCGGAAGCGTCGAGCGAAGTGACCGAACCAGAACCGCCTCCTCCTACACTCAATCCGCTGATCGCCTTGGAGATGCTCCAGCCGATGCTATCGCTCAAGGCGATGTTCTGCGTCATCTGCAGACGCTGGAAGATATTCAGCTGATTGGAGAGATCAGAGACTTGGTTCCGTAGGTCGTTGAGCTCGGCGCTCGATGCGCCCGTGGCGCCGTTGGTGACGACGATGGTCTGCGGCGTCGTATTGCCGCCATATCCAAAGAATTGGTTGTAGACGGTCCGCGGGATAGACGGTGTCTCGTCGGGAGCCGAGACGATGACCGTCTGGCCTCCTGATAGATCGAGCCAGCGACGGACGGCATCCACCACGACGACGC
>JBBAAB010000280.1:0-2892 GCA_041658445.1 Thermoleophilia bacterium | reverse complement strand
CGGCTATGAATATCTATCGATCAAGATTCGTCACCATCCGTTCAGCGTCTATGCGTTCTTCCAAACTCCGGCCTCCGTCAAAGGACAGGAGGTCATCTACATCGCCGGTCGGAACGAGGGCAATATGTGGGCTCATAAGGCTCGCATGGCGGTGACGATGTCTCTCCATCCGGAAGGTCTCGTGGCGATGAGCGGCCGAAACTCCCCGCTCACCGAGATCGGCCTGGTGAACTTGGTCCGCCGCCTCGTCGAGGTTGGCCAACAGGACGTCAATTACGACGGGTGCGAAGTGAAATACTTCACCCAGGCGAAGGTCAGCCAACGCCCCTGCACGGTGATTCAAGTGGTCCATCCGGCGCCGCGGGACGTGTTCCGATTCCATCTTGCCCGGGTGTTCGTCGACGATGAGTTGAAGGTTCCGATCCGTTACGAGGCCTACGATTGGCCCCGCGAGTCCGGTGGGCAACCTGAGTTGATCGAGGAATACACGTATCTCGATCTGAAGCTGAATAATGGATTCACGGACGAGGATTTCAGCATCCGGAATCCGGAGTATCACTTTGAACAAGCGACGGCTGAGTTAGATCGTCGTGCCGAGGCGCGTTAGGATTGGCGAATCAATAGCTGTCGTGCTGTCATCCTGAACGCAGCGAAGGAACTGGCGTGGGCTCGATGTAGATCCTTCGCTGCGCTCAGGATGACCGGCGACCGGTGACAGTTGTTGATTTACTGATCCTTACATCAGACGGCTCCGGTTGGCGTTCTCACCTCTATCGACAGGGCGCACTTCATTCGGCCACGTCGCCCACAGGCTGCTCGCCGGTGATCTGATCGTACGGGATCGAGACGCCCTTCAGTATGCCTTCGCAAACCAAGTTTTGGTTGACGAAACACTGGAACTCGCAGGTCATGATGGAGCGGCGGAGTTTCAGAAGGCGGCTGACAATCACAAAGCGGTCGCCGGGACGGACAACGCCGCGGAAACGGACGTTTTCCAGCCCGCCGAAGCCGATGACGCCATCCATCAGATGGAACTTGTGGCTGTGGTAGCTGGCCAACTGGGCGGCCGCCTCGCACATAATCACGCCCGGCATCAAAGGCATGCCCGGCATGTGTCCACGAACCCAGAACTCGTCTGGTTGCAGATCCTTGTAGCCGACGCAGATGTTCTTTACGGCGTCGTGATGGCAGATCGCGGTGAGCTGCTCCATCTCGTAACGCTGAGGGTTGCAGCGGCGGATTTCCTCTATGTCGGCCTCAACATGGTTGAGGTCGTATTCGGAGAAATCGAGGAGCAGTTCTCTTTTGGCCACAACAGGATCCTCCGCGGCAGATCAGGTGCGTACGATCTGACGCTTGGCCTTGCGGGCCTTCGCATTCGCAGGACGTTTGCCGTGGTTGGCTTTCTTGACAGTACGACCGGGCTTCGACATGGCGGAGACTCCAAAAGGGATCAGGATGTTCTTGTATAGAATCTCCCAGTTTAGCAAGTTGACTGGATGCTGGGAAGGTGGGTTGGAAAGGCTTTTTCTCTAGCCCAGGCGTTTACGCCTGTGGACGAAAGGAAGTGATGATGTTTCCTTTTTCCTTTTTGCCCCCTTAAGGGGGCAAAAAGGAAAAAGGAAAGGGCGGTTATATTCTCCAGATTCCCAGGCGTAAACGCCTGGGCTAGAGAAAAGAAACGGCAACCATCGGAACAAAATCGACATCGAAACGCCGTCTCTCTTTTGTTCCAAATTCACCAAGTTTTTAGCAATCCAGGCCGGGGGTGAGGGTGGCCGTAGATCAGTGGGACCGCATCTCGCTGCCGAATGCCCTCACCCTAACCCTCTCCCAGTGGGAGAGGGGACCATTTCATCATAGTTTCCGGATAGCGTATTAGCCCGCCAAGGTTCGTTGTACCAGTCTGGCCAGCAAATCCCGCGTAGCGCCAGAATCGATCGCTTCCTTCGCATTTTGGACGCACTTCGGCAATGAGGGCGACCGGCCGGCGGTCCAGATCGCTGCGGCAGCGTTGGCCACTACGATGTCCCGTGGTGGACCATGACGACCGGCCAGGATTTCACGGATTACCTCGGCGCTTTCGGTTGGTCCGCTCACCAGCATGGTGTCTTGTTTCGCCGTTTTGAGGCCAAAATCGGCCGGCTGCCACTGAAATCGCCGCGTCCGGCCGCCACTCACCTCGATCACGTCGGTCGTGCCGCCCATGGTGACTTCATCCAAGCCGTCGGAACCATGTACGACCAGAGCGCGGCGTATGCCTAGCAGAAGCAAAGCCTCGGCCAAGAGCGGTTGCAGTTCCGCCCGGCCTACGCCGAGCAACTGGAACGGAGCGGAAGCCGGATTGACCAAGGGGCCGAGGATGTTGAAGATCGTGGGCGTACCGAGCATTTTGCGGACGGCCGCCACGTGCTTCATCGCGGTGTGCAGCACCGGCGCGAAGCAGAAGCAGATGCCCAGTTCGCTGAGACAGGCCTCGACCAGGGGCACGTCGGCCTCGATGTTTACGCCCAGGGCGGCCAACACGTCGGCCGATCCGCTGCGGCTGGTCATGCCGCGATTGCCGTGCTTGGCCACGGGCACGCCGGCAGCCGCCGTAACTAGGGCGGCAGCCGTCGAGATATTGAACGTTCTCGATCCGTCGCCGCCGGTGCCGCAGGTATCGATCAGATTGGCGTACGTGGAACGAATGGGCGTCATGCGCTGCCGCATGGCCGCGGCGGCGCCGGCCACCTCGGCCACGGTCTCTCCCTTGTTGTGCAGAGCCGCCAGCAACCGGGCGATCTCCTGCTCGTCGCAGGCGCCATCCATGATATGGCCCATCGTGGCGGCCATCTGTTCCATCGACAGACTGCCCCCGGCTTCGACGATTTGTACGGCAGTCTCGATCAT
>JBBAAB010000279.1:0-2895 GCA_041658445.1 Thermoleophilia bacterium | reverse complement strand
CGCGCCGCTATCAGTGCATATACTCCCGGCAGGCATCGAGGTACGCCCCGTGCTGCCGGAGCACTACCCTCTCATCGCCGCCAGTATCATCGAAGCCTACCAACATGCGTTTGCTGACAACCGGTTTCGAGAAAGGTATGACCGCGTGGCTTATTATGCCGCCAAGTTAAGTGCCCCAAAACTCGACCCGACGCTCTGGCAAGTGGCGTGGGATGGTCATCAAGTAGTAGGTCAAGTCTTACCGCTGATTGAGAACGGTCGGGCTGAAGTGGAAGAAGTGAGTATCCGTCCTTCATGGCGGCGGAGGGGATTGGCGCGCGCGCTTTTGACCCGCGCGTTGCAGGGCGTGCGCGAACGCGGCGCGGAGGTGATCTGGCTTCAAACTATAGCCGAATATCCTACGCGCGCAATCGATTTGTATCGCACTGTGGGTTTTCGTGTCTTAAAAGAGTTCTCGCGCTATCGCAAATCACTGGCGTAGTTCTGGCATACCGCCCAACACCGGCTAGCGGACAGCGGCTCCGCCGCTCGCGAACGGCGCGATTTGCCATAAATGCGCGATAATTTGGGAAGGAGTCTCGCTGGTCCCGCCGCTACCGCTAGCCACACCGTTAGGCGCAGCAAACGCCTTGGATGAAAGGATAAATGGTGGAATGAATCGAAAAAGTGATGTTGGTGCAATTCTAATTGCGGCAACCCAGCAATATAATACGGTACGACAAGATTACGAGATGGCTTTACGGGACAAATCTCTTGATCTCCGAGTCCCTGTGAAGAACCTTATGGAAAATTTACGTAGCGCCCTTGATTATATGGCGCACGATATATATGAGTCCTGTTGTCAATCCACTCGAGCAGCTAGGGGACAACCAGATCCGAAAAATATTTACTTCCCATATGGTCAGACTGAGGCTGATTTCAAAGCCGGAGAAGGGAGTTCTTTACCCGGTCTTGCTACCAATGCACCGGGCGTTTATCAATTGCTTCTTTCGATCCAACCGTTTTTTGCAGTGACGCTTGGCTCTACGACCTGTGCGTAATCCTAAACGAAAAGAAGCACGACCGGCTAAAAGCACAAGAACGGTCAGAGAGCGATACTTACATTGTAGAGAGCAAGCACGGTAGTGTAACTATTCCTGTCAATAACCCGAATATCAAAGTAACCTCTCTTCCTGGCGCGGTGAAGGTATTTGGTGCCCCAGCAGAATTTCGAGAGGATGGAATTCATACAGCACCTTCAGATACACTGAAACACACACGCACTAAATGGGTCGCCTTCACTTTCGCAGGTACAAATGTGAATGTGATTAATTTACTCGACAAAGCCACAGTGGGAATTAAAAACTTCGCTGAAGAACTTTATCGGAAGATTTAGTGCTGCGCCTAACACAGTCTCCAGGCGGACACATTCGCTTCGCTCAATGCAGGCAGCGGCTGCCCTCTACGCTTCGCTCCGGGCAATGATGGGTTGCAGTGCATTTGGAACAGCCACTTTCGTCGGCCCACCCTGTTTGAACCGGAAGTCACATCTTTCAGCGCCCTCGGCAAGAGTCATCGTGCGCATTAATCCCCAGCCCAATGCTTCGCTGTAGAGAATATCCACCGGCCAAAGATAAGGAGCGAGTTCGGGCGCGCCTTGTTTTGCAAGAAACTTGCAGGAGCCACATTCGAGGTAATCCACACCGTAATCGAATCAACTGATTGTAACGCGACATTTATGTCGCTTTCATTGCCATGCGACATGAATGTCGCGCTACCCCAGCCGGTAATGAAAATTCCGGTCGCTTTTGCCAAGAATGGGATGAATCGCATCCAGCGGAAGAGGCACAGGCGCGGTTCGGGATTGTCGAAGTAATACCAGTGGTCGAGCAGGTGAAGTCCCCAAGTTTCCAGTTCCTGGGGATTTTTGGCATCCCATAGGATGCGAGCGCCAGAGCGTTTCAGCACAGAACTGGTGCGGTTGTGATGCCGCGCGATGAAGAGGGATGCCGCATCGAAGACCAGTTCCCCGGCGGGGAAGCGCGTCGCCATCGCCATCACCAGCGGTTTGACATCCGCGGTGCTGAAGTACGGGAACACACCCTCTGCCAGAAAAATGACCGGTTTATTGATGCGTACGACTTCATCGAGCCAGGAAATCTCCAGTATGGATTGTGCAATGGTTTTGCAGCGCTCTCCATCGGGCAGGACTTTGCAGCGCAGTTCGATCACTTCAGGCAAGTCCACGCCTATCCAAGTCATTTGTCCATCCTCGAGACGGTCGAAGCGCGTGTCCAACCCACAGCCCAGATCCACCACCAACCCGCCGGGATTCCGGGCGAGAAAATCGCGCGCAAAGATGTCAAACTGGCGAACGCGCATCACAGTGACGAAACCATCCGTCCCGCTCATACCCATCAGGAAATCAGGGTTGCCGCCGAGGGCGTTGTACACTTCCACGGCGCGCGGGTCGTGGATAATGGCATCCGGGCGGACGGATTCGATGGCACGACACGCCAGCGGTACAAGCAGAGTGCGGGCGACGCCTTGAAGATTGGGAACGGTCATACTTGCCTCACTTTCGCAAGCAACGAATGCTTATCCACCGCGCCGGATTACCAAATGAATGGTATCAATCGCCTGGTCTTTTGTATATAGGTCCGATACTCACCGCCGAATTGTGCCAGCAGCAATTTCTCTTCCACGCCCATGCGGTACGCCAGACCCGGCAATAATAACACCGGGATAGCCGCCAGCCCGATCAGGCTGGAGTAACCGATTGCCACCCCGAGTGCCATCAGCAGGAAGCCGGTATAACCGGGGTGGCGGACGAAGAGGTAGGGCCCGCTCTGTACCAAACGGTGACCAACCTGCACCTCCACATGCCCAGAGTACAGGCCGCGGATGTGGGCGCGG
>JBBAAB010000278.1:0-2903 GCA_041658445.1 Thermoleophilia bacterium | reverse complement strand
CGTGATCCACCGCGACATCAAGCCGGACAACATCATGCTGTCGCAGGAAGCGCCGCCAAAGGTAAAGGTCATGGATTTCGGAATAGCCCAGCTGGAAAATACCCAGCGCATCACCCGTCAGGGAGACGTTCTGGGCACTATAGCGTATATGTCACCCGAACAGGCCGACGGCCGGCTGGTGGACAGCGGCACCGATGTCTATTCCGCGGCGCTGACCCTGTATGAATGCCTGACCGGTTATCACCCGTTCAGAAGCGATACCGCGATGGAGACCATCAGCAGGATCCACGCAGGTGCGCCCCCGCTGATTTCCATGCGCCCCGATCTGCCGGAGGAGCTTTCCGACCTGCTTGAAGAAGCCATGGACGCTGATCCATCCATGCGCCCGGGCGCGAGAAGCCTTGCCGCCGGACTTGACGAGCTACTCCCGGAGCTTTCCGGCAAGGAGCAGGCAACCACGGTATTGCGCCGCGCAGATCGGCAACGGCCGGCCATATATGAAGATCTGGCCGGCCGTTACGGTTTCCTGGCGGCGAGAATCTTTAACGGGAGCCTCGCGGCCCTCGTGATCGGCTCCGCTTCATATGATTCATCTGTCTATCCCCAGACGTGGCGGCTGCCCCTCGTGATCGGCTCCGCTCTCACTGTTGCGTTGCTCCCCCGCATAGGGTTGGCCTTGCTTGCCGGCTTTGCCCTGGTTCCCGTAATCGCTTTTTCACCCGCGCTGGGGGCGATTCTGTCGGCCGCTAGTGTTCTTTATTTCCTGGTTTTCGGCCTCTCGTGGTCGCGCGGGGCGCTTATGCCGGCCCTGGCTACGGTTCTGGGAATTATTGGACTCGGTCTGGTCTTTCCGGCTGCCGCCGGCGCCGCTGGCCGTCTCAGACGAGGCCTGGCGCTGGCCTTTATCGGCTGTGCCGCCATGACGCTCTATCAACTGCTCACGGCAGCCGGAACACTTGACTACCTGGGAATAGCCAACACGTTTGATTTGCCCGCCCGGCTCCGTGGAGAATATAATCCATGGAACGCGCTTTCTACCCTGGCCGCGCCTTTCGATTCGCAACCGGTCTTGCTCGTCCAGCCCGCAATCTGGCTGGCGGCCGCGATTCCCGCCGCTCTGCTTATCCGGCGGCGAAAGCTTTTCTACGATCTGTCCGGCCTTTTCTTTTCCAATGCGCTCCTGGTGGGCGGATATCTGTCGTTGCCCTATATGTTCAAAGACTATGTTTTGCCGCTCTCTCTCCTGAAAACGGTCGTACTTTGCGTTATAATCCAGGTCGGGCTTCTCCTGCTGTCTCCCAGAGTCAACCTTCAACCAGACCCCCTCCGTGAGCGTATTAAAGAAACTTGAGGAAAAAATTCAGGGCCTTTTCGAGGGCGGCTTCGGCCGCGCCTTTAAGTCTCCGGTCCAGCCGGTGGAACTGGCGCGCAAGCTTGTCAAGGAGATGGAAGACAACAAGGTCATCAGCGTCTCCAGGATCTACGCTCCAAACGAATATACGCTGTTCCTCGCACCCGAAGACGCGACACAGTTCGAGTCGTATGAGGAAACCCTTAAAAGCGACCTTGCTGACTATTTGACCGAACACGCCCGCAAGGAAGGCTATGAACTTCTCAGCCGGCCTATCGTTGTCATGAAGACGGATGAGGATCTGATTGTGGGCGAGTTCGGCATCGCTACAAGAATGGTGTCGGCGCCCGGACCGGCAGCCGGAGAACAGATTCCGCCCGTCGCTACGCAAGCGCCTGTGGCCGTTCCCGATATTGGCGGCGATATGATGGGCCAGACGGTCGTATATCGCCCCCAGGGCAGCCCCGAGGGCACCATGGCGGTCAGCGCCAACGAGGCCAGGGAGATGGGGCTGACGCGCGAGAAAATAACCCTTTCGACGGGGAGCTTGAGCTACGAGGTAACCAAGCGCGTGGTTCTCATCGGCCGCAGCCGCCAATGCGACCTGACCCTTGAGGATTCCAATATCTCCCGGCGGCACGCCGAGCTCCGCCAGAGAGGCAACGAATACCTGATCGTCGACCTCGACAGCACCAACGGCGTTGAGGTGAACGGAAAGAAGGTCAAAACAAAGACCTTGCAGAATGGAGATGTATTGACCCTGGGAACAACGAGAGTGAGGTTTGAAAGACAACTATGCTAGAGCCCATCCTTTTCGGCTCCAAAATTTTGTTTCTGCTGCTGCTGTATCTTTTCATTTTCATGATAGTGCGCAGGCTGGCTCGCGATTTAAAACACGGCGCCGAGCCCATCGCCATGCCGCTCAAACCAGAAACCCCGCTCGCGGCTCCCGTTCAGAACGCGGAGCCCACCCGGAAGGCCCCCCGGACGCCCGCGCCGGTGGCGCCGCCGCCACGTGAGCGCATGCCCATCCAGCCGAAGCCGGAGCCTGCCGTCCATACGGACGCCTCGACCAGCGAATTCGAATACCTGACAAGCAAGCTCAAGCCGCGCCTGGTGGTTCAGCACAGCAAGGTGATAGAGGATGGCAAGGTCTTTGAGATCAAGAGCGGCGCCACGATCGGCCGCTCGCCCCGCAGCCAGGTCGTCCTTCCCGATGAGTATGCGTCCCAGACACACGCGCGCATTTTCGCCCGCAGGCAGTTCCTTTTTCTGGAAGACCTGGGGAGCACGAACGGCACTTATATCGATGGCCGGCGCATCGAGGGAGAACACCAGATCAAGCCGGGACAGGAGATCGTCATCGGAGATACGATTTTCCGTTATGAGGAGTGACGGCGGAGTGACATCTATCACTTCGAGCCTCGTTTAACCATGCCCATCACTTTTGCCACATCAACCCATACGGGCCTCGTTCGCAGATCCAACGAGGATTCTTTTTTTGCGCAGCCGCCGGTCTTTATGGTTGCTGACGGCATGGGCGGAGCCCAGG
>JBBAAB010000277.1:0-2911 GCA_041658445.1 Thermoleophilia bacterium | reverse complement strand
GTCCTCGAGGTCGGAGACGGAATCGCCCGCATCCACGGCCTGGAAAACTGCATGGCATCTGAAATGCTCGAGCTTCCCCATGACGTGGTAGGTCTGGCGCTTAACCTCGAAGAGGACAACGTCGGCGCCGTGCTCATGGGTGATGACAGTCTGATATCAGAGGGCGACCTGGTCAAGCGGAGCGGCAAGGTCATGAGTGTTCCGGTAGGCGAAGCGCTTATCGGCCGCGTTGTGAACGCCCTGGGACGTCCCATAGATGACAAGGGTCCCATCGAGACCACCGAGTATCGTCCGGTTGAGTTCAAGGCGCCGGGCGTACTTCAGCGCCAGCCGGTACGCGAACCGCTTCAGACGGGCATCAAGTCCATCGACTCGATGATCCCCATCGGCCGTGGCCAGCGCGAACTCATCATCGGTGACCGCCGCACAGGCAAGACGGCGATCGCCGTCGACACCATAATCAACCAGAAGGGGCAGGATGTAATCTGCATCTATGTCGCCATTGGCCAGAAAGCCTCCAACGTGGCAAGTGTCGTCGCCAAGCTGGAAGAGACCGGCGCCATGGATTACACCATTGTCGTCATGGCCTCCGCTTCCGAGCGCGCGCCGCTCAAGTATCTGGCTCCGTTCGTCGGCAGCGCCATGGCCGAATATTTCTGTTACAAGGGTCAGCACGCCCTCTGCGTCTACGATGACCTTACCAAGCACGCGGATGCCTACCGGCAGATGTCGCTGCTGCTCAGGCGCCCGCCGGGACGCGAGGCGTATCCTGGTGACGTCTTCTATCTGCACTCCCGTCTGCTGGAGCGCGCCGTCAAACTGCACGACAGTCTTGGCAGCGGATCGATCACGGCACTGCCGATCGTCGAGACGCAGGCTGGTGACGTCTCCGCTTATATCCCGACCAACATCATCTCCATCACCGATGGCCAGATATTCCTGGAGCCGGACCTCTTTTACTCCGGTGTCAGGCCCGCCATCAATGTTGGTATCTCGGTCAGCCGTGTAGGCGGCAACGCCCAGATCAAGGCCATGAAGAAGGTGGCCGGCAAGCTTCGTCTCGACCTGGCCCAGTACAACGAGCTGAAGGCGTTCGCGCAGTTCGGCTCCGAGCTGGACGCCACGACACAGGCCCAGCTGGCTCGTGGTGAGCGCATGGTAGTGGCGCTGAACCAGGGGCAGTACATGCCCATGCCGGTCGAGGAGCAGGTGGCTGTGATTTTCGCCGCGACCCAGGGTTATCTCGACGGCATTGATGTTGATCGCGTGCCGGAGTTCAACTTGAGCCTGCGCGACCGCATGAAAAGCGACCACCAGGACATCCTCGCGGCGATCCGCGATGAGAAGGACATCTCCGACGAGACCGACGCCAAGCTGCGCACGGCGATGGAGGAGTTTCTGAAAGACTTCACGCCTGATCACGAAGAGCTGGGAGTGCCGGCTCAGGCCTAAGCGCCGGCCGGCAGACAGGAAATAATTGGCAAACATCAAGGACATATCGCGCCGGATCAAATCGGTCAAGAATACTCGCAAGACCACCAAGGCCATGGAGATGGTGGCGGGCGCCCGGCTCAGGCGCGCCCAGGCTCGTATCGAGGCTCTGCGCCCTTATGCCGAGCGGATGTTCGAGCTGATGCAGGAAGTCTCCAGGGTTACCGAACATACGAGCCAGTTTCCGCTGCTGGAGGTGCGTGAGGAAATCAATACGGTTGCGGTTGTGATGCTCACCGGTGACCGCGGACTGGCCGGCGCTTTCAACGCCAACATCATCCGGCACGGACTGCTCCTCGCCGAAGAGATGGAGGCGGAGGGACGGAATGTTGTCTGGTACATCGTCGGTAAGAAGGGCGTCGGCACCATGCGTTTCCGCGGTTACAAGGCGAAGGAGTCGATTCAGGGAATAACCGACAGGCCTAAATATACAGACGCCGCCGATATCGCCCACCGGATTGTGACGGCATACGTCGCGGGTGAGGTCGACCAGGTGCATCTGGTTTACAACCATTTCAAGTCGGCCGTCGAGCAGAAGGTAACCGAACAGATCATCCTGCCGCTGGGCATGGATCTGGTGGAGTCCGCGCCTGTCCCCGAGGAGGAGCGCAAGATCCAGGGAGACTTCATTTATGAGCCGGCCTCGGAAGCGATTCTCGCCGAGCTGCTGCCAAGCTATGTTGATACCGGGATATACCGCGCGCTGCTGGAATCGACCGCCAGCGAGCACGGGGCCCGCATGACGGCCATGCGTAACGCCTCGGAGAACGCGGAAGAGATGGTCGAGAAGCTGACGCTGGAGATGAACAAGGCCAGGCAGGCCGCCATTACCCGGGAGATCCTGGAAGTCGTGGGCGGCGCCGAGGCGCTGTCATAAGTTTGTCATTCTGAGCGAAGCGAAGAATCATGAAGGCGCTTCGTTGCGCTCAGAATGACGGGAATTTTGTTTGAAGAATTGAGACATGCAACTGTAAACGAGGAACGGTGAGGTTATGAACAAAGGAAAGATAGTCGAAGTCATCGGCCCGGTGCTCGACGTCAGGTTCGAGGAGAAGCTGCCGGCCATTTATAACGCCCTGGAGATCGATCTTCCCCAGGAAGACGGCACCACCAAGCGTCTTGTGGCCGAGGTGCAACAGCACCTGGGTGACAACAAGGTGCGCGCCGTGGCCATGGACAACACCGACGGTATAGCCCGCGGCCTCGAGGTCGTTGATACGGGCGATGCCATCCTGGTGCCGGTCGGCGACGCCACGCTGGGTCGTCTCTTTAACGTGATCGGCGAGGCCATCGACGATATCGGCGAGGTCAAGGCGGACGAGCGCTGGTCGATCCACCGCGAGGCTCCAGCTTTCGAGGAGCTCGAGCCGACTGACCAGGTCTTCGAGACCGGCATCAAGGTCATCGATCTGCTCGCCCC
>JBBAAB010000276.1:0-2941 GCA_041658445.1 Thermoleophilia bacterium | reverse complement strand
CGGCGAGAACTTCCGGTTCGACCCTGACGAAAGGCGGGGTATACGGAGAATCCGGAACCTTCCGGGGGGCAGCGGTTTCCCCAACGATGCCTGGCACTTCGAAAGGTTCGCCGAACAGGTTGCCGACGAACTTCACCAGGGCCTTGTCGCCTCCGGCGCCCTCCGAGACCGTTGCCGAGGTACCCAGGCACCGCAAGCGGCCCACCGGAAGACTGCACCGGGATTTCAACCGGCGGATGAGGTAAGCGATTTCCGTCGCAAGAGCCCCTCGGTAACTATGGATCTCGTCGAGAACAAGGTAGTTAAGGGATTCTCCGAACAGGGGGCGATCCGCCTTACGGATCAGCATGAACTCCAGTTCCTTGTAGTTCGTCAGGATGATGTCGGGAGGGGTTTCCCGGATCTTCGATCTGAGTACGATTTCATTGCCATCCACGGGCGTCCCGAGCGTTGTCGCCACGGTTTCACTCTCTCCCGTGTAGAGGGCGAAGGTCAGAGGAACACCACTCCCCCTGACAAGATCGCGGAGCCGGACCAGCTGATCGTTGGCCAAGGCGTTCATCGGGTAGAGGAGGATCGCCTTGGTGCCTTCGACTCCCTGCTCGCGCAGCTTGAGCACGCCTCCGAGCATGGGGAGAAGAAATGCTTCGGTCTTTCCACTTCCGGTTCCCGTTTTGATGATGCAGTTGCGTCCTTCCTCGGAAAGGCGCATCGCTTCTTCCTGGTGGCTGTAGAGTGAAGCGTTGCCGAACTTCCAGCCGAGACGAATCAGGTCGGGATGTCCTAATCCATCAGCAATAAGTTCCTTCAGGGTCTTTCCGCGAGCGTAGTCCCGGGCCAAGGTGACATAGGGCCCCTTGACAATGACCCCCGACTCGTTGACATGATTCTCGAACTGCTCCCGCAACCGGGGATCCGCAAGCCGATAGGTGCTCCGGAGGAATCTCCGGTACTCTTCGATCAGGTGTTGTACGCAACTGAGCGCCGGGCTGCTCATAGCTCCTCCAGCCTGCAAGCGGTCCGGACGTCGGAGAGCCATTTCTTTGTGTATTGCCACGGCAGAGGAAGGCGCTTTCTGCCGACCGCTTCCGCCATCTCCTCCAGGGAAACGAATCGATCGAGGAGGCCCATCTTCGCTCCTACCTTCACACAAGCCCTGTCCTGCGACGAGATATAAAAGGTCCCGCTGACGTTTGTCGCGTAGGCAAGAAGTTCTTTCTCCCCATCATGGAGAATCTGCAGTTTCCCTTCACTGGAAAGGACTGCCTCGGCCATCGTGGCGTCATCCACCTGACAAACGGTCATCTCCATCCTTAATCGGCCGGTATCGATCTCCAGGCGTTCTCCCGCAACAAGATTTCCGGTGTCGATCTCCTCGATGCACTTTTCGACAGAGGCAAGGCGGAACCCGTTCACGATAGGCTCCCAAACTCCTTGCCTGTGGGCTTCGATAATAGCCGTTGTGTCCAGCAATACGTTCTCACCGGGCCGGATCATTTTCTGTAACCGGTCCCTCTTCGACCTCCAACAGGTGGTAACCGCCCAACAGATTCCGTAACCCATCTGTGGACATATCCAGAATGCTTGCAGCCCGTCTTTCCGATATGTTCCCCTTAGCCAGAGCCTTCTTGATCGCCTCCATGAATTTTCTGGAGTACAGGTTGGGAAGGTTGTTTTCCTCAGGTGTCCGACCATTCCAAATCAGCCGGTTTTCAACGATTGAAAGGCGATCCCGGGTCGAAAGAAGTTCGAGGTTCCTCAACCAGAAATAGAGCGCTCTCGCGGTCACCCCGAATCCGTCCGCCGTCCGATTGACCCAGTCGTGAATGTCTTCACTGGCGTCCCGCCCCTTCCAGCGATCCTCCACGACCCGCCGCGGCATCAATAGAGCTGCCGCGAAATTGTTGGCCAGCTGCTCTACCCTCTTGGCCTTCGTTTTAGACGGGCTGTCCGTATCCACCCATTCGGGCTGCATGTTCTGCCAGGTCAGGATGTGAAAGAGTTCGTGGGCGAAGTCGAACGCCCTCCGGCCGTCTGGCTCTCTACGGTTGATGAGAATAGTGTTGAACTCCGGCAGGTGGCATGCCGCCCCGGAGATAGATACCCCCCCCCGGACATCCACGAAGAGGACAAGGATATCCAGTCTTTCTTCTGCGATCCCGGGCAAGGTCGTCGCGGGGGTTTCCCCAAGGTTCCAATTTTGGTGGAGCCGATCCGCCGCGTCCCAAGCGTCTTCGTAGGAACTCCGCTCGGAAAGCCCGAGTTGGGCGACCAGTGGATTGAACAACTCGCCGAGCTCGGCTCTCAGAGCCCGGTACATTGCGATCCATCCGCCTGCCTTCTCCTCGAAGGCGTTTAGAATTTCCGGTTCCACCTGCGCCCGCCAACTGAAAGCGCCCTCACCGACAAGTCGGAACGGATCGGTGAAGTACTCCAAGTCCCTGAGCAGGAGCTTCATCAAGGAAAGCAGTTCTGCCGTGGAGACTTTCCTCGTTCCGTTTTCGATGGCGGACAGGGTCTGCCTGTCTTTGAATCCCAGCCGTTCGGAAAGCTCCTTCTGGTTCAGTGCAATACTCTCTCGCGCCGCCTTGATCCGCTCACCGACCATCCGGTTGAAGTCTTTGCGAGTTTCAGCGGTCATGTTTCGCCTCTCCCCCAGTGGTTATACTCACTTTCTTTGCATGTTAATCTTGCAAATAATAATAGGCAATAAAATATTTCGCGTCAACGATAATCGTCTAATGCGGTAACATATTGAAATATAATGAAATTATTGCCTTTAGGACGGGCTAGTACCAAAAATCGGGATAGTCAACCTGTGACGAGCCTACCCTTCGGCTTTCCATTTCTCCACCTGTTCATGGAGGTAGGCGAAGAACTTGGGACGCTTGCGGGCGAAGACGGGGAAGGTGGACAGAATATGCGCGACCTCACCCGATGT
>JBBAAB010000275.1:0-2941 GCA_041658445.1 Thermoleophilia bacterium | reverse complement strand
CGAACGAGGAGGAGATGATGTCCCAGGAGAGATTGTCCATGCGCAAGGTCCTAGAAGTCCTTCGGCTGAAGTGGGAATGCGGGCTGAGTAACCGGGCCATCAGCCGGAGTTGCGGCATCGCCGCCAGCACAGTGAGCGACTACGTCCAGCGGGCTGCGGCGGTCGGCTTGACCTGGCCTATCTCCGGGGAACTGGACGAAGACCAGGTGTTCCGGCTTCTCTTCCCGTCGCCGGCTCGCGCGACCGAACGGGCCATCCCGGTGCCGGACTGGGTCCAACTCCATACGGAACTGAGACGCAAGGGGGTGACCTTGCGACTGCTGTGGCTGGAATACCGGGAGGCTCATCCGGATGGCTATGGCTACTGTCAGTTCTGTGAGCTCTATCGCCACTGGGCGAAGACGCTCAACCCTCCCATGCGGCTGAGCCACAAGGGGGGCGAGGAGCTCTTCGTGGACTATGCCGGCCAGACGGTGCCGGTGGTGGATGTGGAGACGGGTGAGATCCGTCCGGCGCAGGTATTCGTGGCCGTGCTTGGGGCGAGCAGCTACACCTACGCCGAGGCCCACTGGCACCAGGATCTGCCCAACTGGATCGGTGCCCATGTGCGCGCCTTCTCGTTCTTCGGTGGGGTGCCTGCGCTTCTGGTCCCGGACAACCTCAAGGCCGGTGTGCGCAGCCCTTGCCGTTATGAGCCGGACCTGAATCCCACCTACCTCGATCTGGCGCAGCACTACCAGACCGTGGTCATTCCCGCCCGGGTTCGGAAGCCCAGAGACAAGGCCAAGGTCGAAGTCGGCGTCCAGGTAGTGGAGCGGTGGATCCTGGCCCGGCTGCGCGACCAGACCTTCTTCGGTCTGGCCGATCTGAACCGGGCGATCCGCCGACTTCTGGACGATCTCAACGGCCGGCCGATGCGCCATCTGGGCCAATCCCGCCGGGAGTTGTTTGTGGCGTTGGACCAACCGGCCTTGCGGCCTTTACCCGAGACGCCCTATTGCTTGGCGACATGGAAGAAGGCCCGCGTCAGCCTCGATTACCACGTGGAGTTGGACCACCACTACTACAGTGTGCCCTACAGCCTGATCCACCGGGAAGTGTTCCTGCGGGCCACCGAATCGACGCTGGAGGTCTTTCACAAGCACCGGCGGGTGGCTTCCCACCCCCGTTCCCGCATTCGCGGTCAGTTCACCACATTCCCGGAGCACATGCCGGCTGCCCACCGCGCCTACGGCGAATGGTCGCCGGAGCGTTTCCTGCGCTGGGCGCAAGACATCGGGCCCAACACCCAGCGGCTCGTGGCCAGCGTGCTCGCGTCTCGCCAGCACCCGCAGCAGGCGTTCCGTTCCTGTCTGGGCATCTTGCGCCTGGGCAGCCGCTACAGCCAGGCGCGCCTGGAGGCCGCCTGCGGACATGGCCTGGCGGCCGGCATCGCCACGTACAAAGGCCTGCGCAACATCCTGGAGGCTCGGCTCGACCAGGTGAAAGATGAGCCCGCCCCGCCGTTTGTCCCCACCTCGCATGCGCTGATCCGGGGTGAGGGCTACTACCACTAGGCGGAGGCGGACATGTTGAGCCAACCCCTGCTCGCCAAACTGCGCCAGTTAGGCCTGACCGGTTTCCAGGCCGCGCTGGAGGAGCAGCAGCGCAATTCCCAATATGCCGGACTCTCCTTCGAAGACCGCCTGGGGATGATGATCGACCGCGAATGCCTGCGCCGCCGGATCAAAGCTGCCGGCTTCGCCCTGCCAGCCAGCCTGGAAGACCTGGACTTCTCTCCCCGGCGCGGGCTTGCGCGCAGCCTCATGCTCGAACTAGCGCAGGGCGAGTGGATCCATCGCTGCTTGAACGTCTTGGTGCTCGGCCCGACCGGCGCCGGCAAATCCTACCTGGCTTGCACGTTGGGTCACGCCGCCTGCCGCCAGGATTACTCCGTGCGCTACGAGCGCATCTCACGGCTCCTGCACGAGCTCATGCTCTCGCATGCGGATGGTTCGTATCTCAAGCTCCTGCATGGCCTATCTCGGGTGAAGCTGCTCATCTGCGACGATTGGTTGCGCGATCCCTCACCCTGGCCCAGGCCCGAGACCTTCTCGAGATCCTGGATGACCGCTACGGTCGTTCCTCCACCCTGGTTGCCACGCAGATCCCGGTGGAAGAGTGGCATGCCCGTATCCCAGACCCGACCTTGGCCGATGCCGTGCTCGATCGCCTGGTCCACAATGCCTACCGCCTGGAGCTGAAAGGAGAATCGATGCGCAAACCACCATCGCCATTGCAGTTGCCTGCATCGTGAGGGTATGATGGCATCACCAGCGCCCCCTGCAACTCGCCAGGACGGCCGGCATGAACCGGATCGAGTGGTCACCATCGCCCGGAACGACTGCGCGGCATCGATCGGATCAGGTGTTCGACATCACCGGAATGCGCAATCAATATCGATAACACCAGAGGCTATGCGCACGAGACCATATGTGGCGGTCATCCTGAGCTCCTATTCCTGACACGATGCGCGCCCCGGATAGGCTCCCACACGATCGCCCGCAGCCTTGCATTGAGGGCTGTTCCAAGATGACCTCGTGAGTACAATGGGCACACATGGAATTGGCGCAGGGCCCCTTGCCCTGCGTCTGTCCCATCCGGTCAGACTCCCTATCGGAGCGCCACGTGGCTGAGCTGGACCCGAACTTCCTCAATGCAGCCGCTTCCCAGATCTGCCTGGATGGGGCGAACGGGGTCAATCTAGACCAACTGCTTCCACTCTCCGGTTTGAGCAAGCAGAGCTTTCACAGCCTCTTCCCGGACGGCAGATCTATGTTCCTTGCCGTCATCGAGAACATCGCACTGTTGCAGGAGAGACAACTCCAGAGGGAATTGGAGGGCGTTGGTGAGCCAATTGAGAGGTTTGTTCGTTCCATAACATCCGACCTGTCCTTCGCGG
>JBBAAB010000274.1:0-2960 GCA_041658445.1 Thermoleophilia bacterium | reverse complement strand
CTCCTGGTTGAAAGAACTGGAGAAGGATTCGAAGGTTGTCGGCGAAGTGCGCGGGAAGGGACTGATGATTGGGATAGAATTGGTAAAAGACAGGGCCAATAAAGAACCGTCGCCTGAATTTGCCAAGAAGGTGCGGACTTTAGCACACCAGCGCGGCGTCATGATCGAAATAGGCGGGCATTACTCAAACGTGGCGCGCTTTCTCCCTCCGCTCGTTTTGCCGTACGAGTTGGCCAAAAAAGGGTGTGAAATCATTGTAGATACTGTGCGCGATCTGGAAAGAACTCTCTAATCAGGATCGAAACGAGGAATTGGCCATGAAGACCTATACCGTAGCAGTTGCCGGCGCCATGGGCCTGGTGGGATCGACCATGGTTCAGATTCTTGAGGAATACAACTTTCCAGTCAATTGCCTCAAACTTCTCGAAACAGAAGGTCTCGTAGGAAAAAAAGTCCAATTTCATGGGCAGGGTGTGTATACCGAATTGTGCACCCCAGAGGCGTTTGAAGGGGTAGATATCGCCCTTTTTGGGACTCCGGCCAGCGTGAGCGCCGAGATGTGTCCGGAAGCGGCCCGCAGGGGGGCGATCGCCATCGATAACAGCAGCTATTTCCGCATGAACCCGCATATTCCTTTAATCGTCCCCGAGGTAAATCCAGAGGATATTTCCTGGCAAAAAGGCATCATTGCCAACCCCAACTGTACAACGATTGGGACAATATTGGTGTTGAAACCGATTCATATGGTGTCCCGGATCCGCAGATTGGTCGCCTCGACCTATCAGGCTACATCCGGCGCGGGCATCAATGGGCCTCTGGAATTAATGAAACAGTGTGCGGAGATAGCAGCCGGTCGTGACCCCTCTCCACCATCCGTCTTTATTTATCAAATTGCCCATAACGTGATCCCGCTGATTGATGCGCTCGAGGCAGACGGGTACACCAAAGAAGAGTGGAAGATGGTCAACGAGACCCACAAGATGCTCCACGATGATACGATTCGAATCACGAATACCAACGTCCGTGTACCGGTCGTGGTTGGCCATTCGGTTTCGTGCAATATCGTGACCGAGGAAAAAATCACGGTTGAACAAGCGCGCGCCATCCTGGAAAAAGCACCGGGGGTGAAGGTCGTCGACGATCGCGGACACCTGGAATTTCCCCAGCCGCTAAAAGTCGCTGGATGCGACATTACGCACGTCGGTCGCATCCGGGAGGATTTTTCCACCGAAAATGGGCTAAATCTCTTCTTGGCGTCGGATAACGTCAGGAAGGGAGCCGCGTCGAATGCGGTCCAGATTGCCCAGCTGCTCGTTCGTGAGGGCCAGGTGGAGAAATGGCAAAGAAAGTCATAGTCCTCAAATTTGGTGGCACCTCGGTTTCCACAACCGAGGGCCGCCAGCTGGTCGTTGAGCACGTCAAACGGGTCAAATCCGAAGGCTATTTTCCGGTGCTGGTGATATCGGCAATGGGCCGCCGCGGGGCGCCATATGCCACAGACACGTTGATCGATTTAATCCGGGCCGAAGGGGAGCCCGTGGATGGGCGTGACGAGGACTTGATCTATCACTGCGGCGAGGTCATCTCGTGCGCCATCATGTCGCACCGGTTGAAATTGAATGGCCATCCAGCCGTCGCCCTGACGGGTGGCCAGGCGGGAATCTTCACCGAGGAATGCTCGCGCAGGGCCAAGATCCTCCGCATCGACCCTACCCGGATGCTGGCTCATGTGGGAAAAGGCGAGATTCCGGTGGTTACCGGAGGCCAGGGAGTCGGCGCGGTAAGCCAGGATGTAACTATTCTCGGGCGAGGGGCGAGCGATACCTCGGGTGTTGCGGTTGGGGTGGCTTTAGGCGCAGAACGGGCGGAAATCTACTCTGACGTCCACGGGGTAGCCGTGGCCGATCCCAGGGTCGTGTCTGGAGCAAATTTCCTGAAGGAAATCACCTATCAAAAGATGTATGAGATGAGTGTTTTTGGTTCAAAAGTGCTCCATCCCGGGGCGGTTTTAATCGGCCAGCGGGGGGGCATGGAGATCGTTTGTCGCTCCACATTCGATCAAGCGCCTGGCACTTCGATCAAGGTCACACAAAATGAGCCGGACCTGGTAGGCATCGCCAGCATGAGCCCGGTTTGCCTGATCAGGGTTTCAGGAGCAGCGAGCCGCAGCATTCAGCCGGAGGACTTGTATAACCAGTTCGCAGCGGTTCTGATTTCCCAGGGGAATGAACCCATGGCGACCATCGCGGTCTCCACCGATTGGAAGCCCGCACTGCTGAAATGGCTCTCCGATCAAGGGGCTTCTGTAACATCCAGCAGGCCCGACTGGGGGGTCGTATCGCTGATTGGTCAACCGGATTTCATCGTCTCGAGTTTCCAGCGCGCCAAGACCATTTTGGTAGATCAAAGCATCGAGACGCCCATCCAGGAGAGAGCCTCTATCCGAAGCTCTTTTGTGGTTGGGAAGGACGCAACGCAGAAGGCAGTTCAGTCTTTTTATGCAGCGTTCATTAAACCGTCGAGAGGCTATCAATGATCAATCTGACTCGCGGCGTGCCCCCCGTAGAGGCATTAGCAACCGAAGACCTGATCCGTGCGGCGGAGCGCAACATGCGTGCTGACGCCAAAACGGTTTTGCAGTATTTACCCGCCCCAGGATATTTGCCCTTGCGCGAATGGTTGGCCAATACCAACGGCGTTGGGGCTGAAGAAGTGTTTATGGGCAACAGTGCTTTGGAGCTCTTCCACTTCTTGACGCAGGTCCTCCTCCAACCTGGGACACGGGCCTTCTCGCTGAGTCTCCGTCGTACGATCGAACCAACACCATTCTGCAGAGACGTGGGGCTGATGTAGTGGCAATCCCTGTATGTCGTCAGACCAAATGAGACATTGGGAGCCGTTTGCTAAGACACACTTCTCGGCCCTAGTATAGCGAAACGGGAGGCAGAATGGCCGAGAAG
>JBBAAB010000273.1:0-2963 GCA_041658445.1 Thermoleophilia bacterium | reverse complement strand
CACGCCGAGTTCATGACGGTGCTGGCCATCGTCGCTTCTTCCATCGAGCAGTTCGCCACGGAAATACGCCACCTGCAGCGCACCGAGGTGCTCGAGGCCGAAGAGGCGTTCAAGCCGGGGCAGAAAGGCTCCTCGGCCATGCCCCACAAGCGCAATCCCATCATCAGCGAACGCATGTGTGGCCAGGCGCGCATCATCCGCGCCAACTCGCTGGTGGCTATGGAGAACATGGCGCTCTGGCACGAGCGCGACATCTCGCATTCATCGGCCGAGCGCGTCATCCTGCCCGACAGCACAATCCTGCTCGACTACATGCTTTACAAGTTTTCCGATTTGATGGAGAACCTGGTCGTCTATCCGGAGAACATGAAGGCCAATCTCTGGTCCAGTTACGGGTTGGTCTTCTCCCAATCGGTTCTGCTAAAATTGGTGGACAAGGGGCTCTCCCGCGAGGAGGCCTACCGGGTTGTCCAGACCAGCGCCATGAAGGCCTGGCAGGACAAAACCAGCTTTAAGGACCTGCTGAATCGAGACGAAACCGTCAGGGCATCCCTCACCGAAGCCGAGCTGGAAAGCTGCTTCGACCCTTCCCGCTACCTGGAAAATACCGGCGCCGTATTCGCGCGCCTCGAGAAGCTGGAAGTATGAAAACGGGTATGCAGGGACGTACGTTTCCTATGTTTCCTAAAAATGAAATTCCCGGGGAGCGAAAAAATTTAGTCGTGGATTTAGGAAACATAGGAAACGTATGTCCCCATAAACAAGGAGCCGGTTATGACGCCTGAAATACTTTACGAGGGCAAGGCCAAGATCGTTTATTCCACCGACGATCCGGCGCTGGTTTCCCAGAAGTTCAAGGACGATGCGACCGCTTTTGACGGGAAGAAGAAAGGTCAGATAGCCCATAAGGGCGTTCGCAACGCGGCGATATCCACGAGGCTGTTTGAGCTGCTGGAGGAGAACGGCGTGGCCACGCAGCTGGTGAAGCGTACCGCTGAGGATACGCTGCTGTGCAAGCGGCTTGAGATGTTTCCGGTCGAGGTCGTGGTGCGCAACTACGCCGCGGGCAGTATCTGCAAGCGTCTCGATTTCGAGGAAGGCGTGAAGATGAAGAAGCCGATGCTGGAGTTCTTCCTCAAGGACGATTCCCTGGGCGATCCGCTCATCACCGACGCGCATATCGAGGAGCTGGAGCTTGTGACCGCTTCCGAGCGCGAGGAGATCGGGCGACTGGCGCTGAAGGTCAACGAGGTGCTCAGCGCTTTCTTCGCCGCACGCAAGGTCATCCTTGTTGACTATAAGCTTGAATTTGGCAAAGACGTAGAGGGCAACATCGTCCTTGGCGACGAGATCAGCCCCGATACATGCCGCTTCTGGGATGCTGATACCCGCGAAAAGCTCGACAAGGACCGTTTCCGCCGTGATCTGGGCGGCGTCGAAGAAGCGTATAAGGAAATGCTAAACAGGGTGGAGAGCTGATGAAAGCAAAAGTTTATATCACGCCGAAAGCCGGTATTCTCGACCCGCAGGGGCTCACTATCGAGCGCTCGCTGCCGGCGCTGGGGTTCGAAGGCGTTACCAACGTGCGCGTGGGCAAGTACATAGAACTTGACCTGCCCGACGGCGAGTCGGCCGGCGAGGCCGTCGACGAGATGTGTCACCAGCTGCTGGCGAATCCCATCATCGAGGATTTTGAATTCGAGCTAGTGCCCGAATAGTGTTTGTCTCTTCACAGACTGAAGTAACACCCGTACGCTTCGGCGTCGTGGTCTTCCCCGGATCCAACTGCGATGCCGACAGCTACGACGCCGTGCGCTCCTTTCCCGATACCGAGGCCCGCTATCTCTGGCATAAGGATACAGAGATCAGCGATCTGGACTGCGTCATCCTCCCCGGCGGATTTTCTTACGGTGACTACCTGCGCTGCGGCGCGATCGCCCGTTTCTCTCCGATCATGAAGTCGGTCAAGCGTTTCGCCGACGAAGGCGGCCTGGTCATCGGAATCTGCAACGGCTTTCAGATTCTGCTGGAGGCAGGCATGCTGCCGGGCGCCATGCATCAGAACGAGGGGCTGAAATTCGTCTGCAAACAGGTGAATCTGAAGGTCGAGAACAACGAGACTTCATTTACAACAGGTTACGACCAGGGTCAGCTGATCAAGGTGCCGATCGCGCACCACGAGGGCAATTACTTTATCGATGAAGATGGCATGGCGCAGCTCGAAGCCAACCGGCAGGTAGTGGTGCGCTATTGCGACGAGGATGGCGTAACGACAGCGGCGGCAAACCCGAACGGATCGCTGGGCAACATCGCCGGTGTCTGCAACCGTGACGGCAACGTCTTTGGCTTGATGCCTCACCCGGAACGTGTTTGTGACGAAATCGTCGGCGGCGTCGACGGGCGTTCAGTGTTCGAGTCGATCATCAACGCGGTGGCAAAATGATGATCACCGGAGATGGAGAGGCATAAAGTGACCGCCAAGCCAGCCGAACAGAAACCCGCATACGAACTCCTCGGCCTCAAGGCCAAAGAGTACCGCGATATCTGCGACCGCCTCGGCCGCGAGCCCAACTACACCGAGCTTGCCGTCTTCTCCCTGATGTGGAGCGAGCACTGCGGCTACAAACATTCGCGGCCGCTGCTGGGACGCTTTCCCACGAGCGGCGAGCGCATCCTGCAGGGCCCCGGAGAGAACGCGGGTATCATCGACATCGGTGAGGGACTGGCCGTGGCGATGAAAATCGAGAGCCATAACCACCCGTCCGCTATCGAGCCGTTCCAGGGCGCGGCCACGGGCATCGGCGGCATCGTCCGAGATATTTTCGCGATGGGAGCGCGCCCGGTCGCAAACCTCGACCCGCTGCATTTCGGCTCGCTGGAGAAGGCGCGGCAGAAGTACCTGCTGGAGGGCGTGGTGGAGGGCATCGCCGCATACGGCAACTGCATGGGCATCCCCACGGTCG
>JBBAAB010000272.1:0-2977 GCA_041658445.1 Thermoleophilia bacterium | reverse complement strand
ATCCTGCGGCACCGGTTCGCTGGAAGTATCTGATGCGGAAATGGTTTTTGATCTGCTGAAAAATCTTTCCCACCACGTAAAAAAATCATATCAGCTTTAACAGGAACACCAGCGCGTGACAAATAATTACACCATAGCAATTACAGGAAAAGGGGGGACCGGCAAGACAACTATTGCCGGGGCCATTGTCTGCCGTCTGATGAAAAGCGGCTGCACACCGGTGCTGGCCGTTGATGCCGATCCCAACGCCTGCCTTGATCTCGTGCTCGGCGTGGCCGTCAAAAAGACGGTGGGCCAGATCCGCGAAGAAAGCCGCGCGGCGACAGCAAACCAAAAAAGCGGCATCGCCAAAAGAAAACTGGTGGAGATGAAAATAACGGAAAGCCTGGTCGAAGCTGATAATTTTGATCTCATCGCGATGGGACGACCGGAAGGCCCGGGCTGCTACTGCTACGCCAACAATCTTTTTGGTGATGTAATCAAGGCTTTATCCGGGAGCTATCCCTTCATCGTGATTGACAATGAGGCCGGTCTGGAAAACCTTTCCCGCCGTCTTGTGCAAAAAGCCAATCTGCTGATCATGGTCGGCGACCCTTCCCAGCGGGGCATCAAAACAATTAAACGCCTCTATGAACTGGCTTGCGAGATGGGCATCTCCTATGAAAAACTGGCTGTTTTCATCAATCTGGCCCGAAATGAATCCCTGCCTGATCAAGCAAAAAACGTAGCCAGGGAAATAGGCGCAGATTATCTGGTCCTGCTGCCCCGCGATAACCAGCTGGCCGAATTAGGCGAAAGTGGAGAAAATATCCGGACATTGCCGGAGGACAATCCGTTTTTGGCCCGGATTGCCGAATTTTTGTCCGACTTAAAATTAACGGCCTCATAACTCTGAAAGAATTTGTCGCAGAACAGGAGCTGTAGAACGTGATGGATAAAAATATCAAAATCGCCGCCGACCGGGCCTGCGACCCGGCATCGGTGGAAGCGATCAGAAAAGCAGAAAACGACTGCGTAGATATCAGCTTCTTTCGGATGGATCTCCAGAAAAATCAGTGCGCTTTCGGCACGAAGGGCATCTGCTGCCGGATCTGCCACATGGGCCCCTGCCGGATTACCGCAAAATCTCCCGTCGGCGTCTGCGGCGCCAATGCCGATACCATTGTGGCGCGCAACTTTCTGCGCGAAGTGGCGGGCGGCGCAGCTTCGCATTCCGATCACGGCCGGCACCTTGTTTTACTGCTCCAAAAGATCGGGCAGGGCCGGCAGAACGGCTACACCATCAAAGACGAAGCGGCACTGAGCAGAATTGCCGGGGCCTATGGACTTGATGGGCGGAATATGACTGTTTTGGAATTAGCCTTAAGGCTTGCCGAATTACTGATCGCCGAATTCACATCACAGGAAGATAAGCTCAAGACGCTGAAGCTTGCGCCCCGGCAGCGGCAGGGGTTATGGCAAAAAAGGGACGTGGAACCGGCGGGAATTGACCGCATGATTGTGGAATCTCTGCATCGCACGACGATGGGCGTGGATCATGATTATCGCCATATACTCATGCATGCCTTCCGGCTGGCGATTACGGACGGCTGGGGCGGATCGCGCATCGCCTCCATGGTCTCCGATATTCTTTTCGGCACGCCGACACCGGTCCGCAGTGTGGCCAACCTCGGCATTTTAGGGGAAAAGACCGTCAACGTCCTGGTTCACGGCCATGACCCGGCGCTCTCCGAGATGCTGGCCGCCGCTTCCCTTGATCCGGCAATCAAGGACTACGCAAAACAGGCCGGCGCTGCAGGCATTACGCTGGCCGGCATCTGCTGCACCGCCAATGAAATCATGATGCGCCACGGCATTCCTCTGGCCGGCAATTTCCTGCAGCAGGAACTCGCTATTGTCACCGGAGCGGTGGAAATGATGTTGATTGATGTTCAGTGCTGCATGCCCGGCCTGCCGGATGTCGCCCAAAACTATCATACGGAAATTGTCGCCACCAGCGGCATTGCCCAAACCATCGGCGCCACCCCGGAAAAATTCAGCATTGATCATGCGTATGAAACAGCCCAGAATCTGCTCAAACGGGCCATCGATAATTACCGGAACCGCGATCCGAAAAAGGTGGCCATTCCCCAATACACCAAACCGCTCGTGGCCGGATTCAGTGTGGAGAGCATCAAATACATGCTGGGCGGAACATTTCGCGCTTCTTTCCGCCCGCTTAATGACGCCATTATGCAGGGCCGTATTCGAGGTGTGGCCGGAATTGTCGGCTGCAACAATCCCAAATCCCAGCTCGACTATTATATCAACACTCTGACGCGCGAACTGATCAAAGAAAATATTCTGGTCTTGAAAACAGGCTGCGCCGCCATTGCCTCGGCCAAAGACGGCAACCTGATGCCGGAGGCGGCTTTAGAATTTGCAGGAAGCGGCTTGCGGGAAGTCTGCGAGGCTGTCGGCATGCCGCCGGTCCTGCATATGGGAAGCTGCGTCGACAACAGCCGCCTGCTGGAAGCGGCCACGGAAATCTGCGCCGAGGGCGGACTGGGCGAGGACCTTGCTGATTTGCCGGTGGTCGGCGTCGCCCCCGAATGGATGAGTGAAAAAGCCGTGGCCATCGCCTGCTACTTCGTTGCCTCGGGCATCGACGTCATTCTGGGCAATCCTTTTTATATTGCCGGTTCGGAAAAGGTCAGCCGTTTTCTGCACGAAGAAGCGCGCTCCCTTTTTGGAGCCTCGTTTCATGCCCACGATAATCCGGCGGACGCGGCGCAGAAGATATTGACAATCATCGAGGAGCGGCGGGAAAAACTCGGCATCAACCGCAAGGCCGAGCGCAAGCTGATGGATATGAAAGACAGGAGGGAGCTCCATGTCTAAACTGATCTGTGCGAGCGCGATTGCCGGCGCCAGCGCCTGGGTAGCGCGTGCCGAGGCTAAGCTTGCCGCCGCCATCCAGGCCAAGGGAGAAAATTGT
>JBBAAB010000271.1:0-3001 GCA_041658445.1 Thermoleophilia bacterium | reverse complement strand
TCCAGCAGAATGTCGGTGGTCTCGCCGGAGACCTCGCTGCCAGCGTCGCCCATAATGCCGGCGACCGCGACGGGCTTGTTCGCGTCAGCGATGACCAGCATGCTCTCGTCGAGCTCCCGGATATCAGAATCGATGGTTTCTATCTTCTCGCCCTTGCCGGCGCGGCGCGCGGTCAGCATCGGCCCGGCGATCTTCGCCAGATCGAAGGCGTGCATGGGCTCGCCCAGCGTCCACATGACATAGTTGGTGATGTCGACGACGTTGTTGACCGGCCTCATGCCGGCGGCGACGATGCGGGCCTTGAGCCACGGCGGCGAAGACACCACCTGCACGCCGGCGATGAGCCTGGCGCCGTAACGGGGGCAGAGTTCGCTGTCGTCCACGGTGATGGTTATCAAATCTTCGATGTTATCGTCGCCGCGAGCTTCCACATCTTCCACGGGCTCGGGCGCGAGGGCGACGCCGGTGATGGCGGCCACCTCCCGGGCGACGCCGTAAACCGACAGGCAGTCGGGCCGGTTGGGGGTGATCTCCAGTTCCAGGACCTCGTCGCTGACGGGTATGTAATCGACCAGGCGCGTACCCACCGGCGCGTCTTCCGGCAGGATCATGATGCCGGCCGACTCGCTGGAAAGGCCCAGCTCCGATTCAGAGCACATCATGCCGCGCGACTCGACCCCCCGGATGACCGCGGCTTCCAGCTTGCGGCCGTCAGGCAGCATGCCGCCGGGCAGACAGACGGCGGTCCGGTCGCCTTCCTTAAAATTCTTCGCGCCGCAGACGATCTGCTCGACCCGGTCGTCCCCCACCTCGACCTCGCAAAGCGTCAGCTTGTCGGCGTTGGGGTGTGCAGCCTTCTTTTTGACGCGGCCGACAACGAAGCGGTCGAGGTTGCCGTCGTCCGCGGGCAGGCCCACGCGTGTGACCCGCTCGACCTCAGTGCCGGTCAGCGCCAGCCGGTCGGCAAGTTCAGCGCCGGTCATTTCGATCGCTACGTATTCCCTAAGCCATGATAAAGGTACTTTCATATTACATCCCATGTCGTGCCGGCGGTGGGGACTTTCGGCTTATGACAAGCTAGACGAGTCAACGCCGAAAGTCCCCACCGCCGGCCTTCCACTAAAACTGCCTTATGAATCGCAGGTCATTGTCATAAAACATCCGCAGGTCCGTCATCCCATGCTTGAGCATGGCGATGCGCTCGACCCCCATGCCAAACGCGAACCCCTGCACCCGGTCGGCATCGTAGTCGACGAAACCAAAGACGTTGGGATCGACCATCCCCGCACCGAGTATCTCCAGCCAGCCGCTGTGCTTGCAGGAACGGCAGCCGTCGCCACCACAGATCATGCAGGAGACATCCACCTCGACACTAGGTTCCGTGAAGGGGAAGAAATGCGGCCGCAGACGGATTTCCCGGTCGGCCCCGAAGATGGCCCGAAGGAAAATCTCCAGGGTGCCCTTGAGATCGGCCATGGTGATATGCTCATCCACCGCCAGCCCCTCGATCTGCGTAAACATGGGCGTGTGGGTCGCGTCCGAGTCGCGCCGGTAGACCCTGCCGGGCATGATGGCGTAAACAGGCGGCTCTTCCTTCTCCATCACCCGAATCTGCACCGGGGATGTATGGGTGCGCAGCAGCACGTCCGGATCGCCGTCGACGAAAAATGTGTCGTGCGACGAGCGTGCGGGATGGCCCTCTGGCGTGTTAAGCGCGGTAAAATTGTAATAGTCGGTCTCGACCTCCGGGCCCTCGGCGATGCGATAGCCGAGCCCCATGAAGATGTCCTCGATCTCCCACTGGGTCTGGGTGATGATGTGCAGGCGTCCACGGGAGAAGGGCTCTCCGGGAAGGGTGATATCCACCTGCTCCGTGGCCAGGCGGCGTTCGAGCTCTCCGCTCTCGAGCTCCTTTTTACGGTTGCTGAGCGCCTGCTCCAGGGCAGCGCGGACCTGATTCCCATACCTGCCGACGATGGACTTTTCTTCGGGGGACAGTTGCGGGATGCTACGAAGCAGCAGTGAAAGCCCGCTTTTGCGGCCGAGGTGCTTTACGCGGGCGGCTTCGATGCCCTCGGTATCATCCGCCGCCTCTATATCTGCGGCCGCTTCGCTGAAGATAGCGAGAAGTCCCTCGTGGGCATTGAGCTCTTCTACAAGTTTTTTATATTTGCTGAAAATGGACAATTTCTGATGACACCATTTCGATAAAATGTGAACATACCGTATTAATTCTCAGGCGCTTCGGTAAAACCTCGATACTGTGTTCCAAATCATTCGAAACTCTAGCACTATTAATACTCCTGTTCTAGTTGCCCGACCGCGTGAAAGCATAGGAAATCGTCGAAATAGCAACATCAGTTAGAAGTTTTTCAATCAATATCAGCCATGACTTCAGATAAAAAAACAGGCTCCCGCACAAATGGGAGCCTTTCAAAAAAACCTTATACACTAATATATAACTAGTACCGTACTTTTTTCTTTGCCGCTCTGCCCACTCCCCTTAGCACCAATGAACCGGCAAATAACATCATCAGTGCAATTGCTAACCAATATGCCCCATAAAAACCGGTCACAGGAAGCGCCCTGAATACAATTGGAGCCGGTATCACTTCAGGTGTTAACGGAGCAGGTTCGGGATTCACCGTGACTTCGTCGGTATCTTCGAACCTGTTGTCATCCATATTCGCCTCAAAACCGTTACTACCATCATCGCTTACAGTAACAATGTTAAGGATTTTGGTCAGCCCGACCGGCAGATTGTCGGCTATCATTACAACGAAGGTGAGCTGGATCGAATCGCCCGCAGCCAGGTTGCCGACCTTGTAGGAGTATTCACCATTGCCGGCATCGATCCAGCCGGCGTTGCCCGCGTGCCCGATAACAAAGCTCACGTAGGACTGTAGTTTCTCGATGACGGTAACACCCGTCGCATCCTGGTTGCCCACATTCCTGACTGTGATGGTATATGTCAGCGTCTGACCCGGCTGCGCTGTGACTA
>JBBAAB010000270.1:0-3002 GCA_041658445.1 Thermoleophilia bacterium | reverse complement strand
GTGTCCCTCGGTCACCGACTCTGATGTAAACAGATAATCTTTTGCCATGGTTTTCCTCCAGAAGGTAAAAAAATTCCTCTCCGCCGCGCTCCAAAGAGGACAGAGAACTTATAGAACGAAATTAACCAGTAATAAGTTTAGCAGCCTGCCGTTTTAAAATCTAATAAACAGGCAACATAAGAGCCCTCTGTCGGCAAATATGAGCAAGGAAGTGAGCGGATATGCATATTGAGGACGGTTTCAAACACGAGATAACATCACCGCCGCTGCGGCTGGGCGCAGCGCTGCTGGTGATCCTGATAGTCATCGCCGGCGTTTCACCGCTGGTTTATTCGTTTTTTAACTGATTTACAACCTGGCATCATAATTCACTCCGTTTTGTAACAAAAAAAGACGCCCACCGGGCGCCTGCTCAGATCCTTCGGCTTCGCCTCAGGCTGACATCTTTGTCTTCATGATCAAATCATACGCATGGGTATCCCCGCCGCGGCCATGTATTCCTTGGCCTGTTTTATCGAATAAGTCCCGTAATGGAAGATACTCGCCGCCAGCACCGCATCGGCGTCAGCTTCCTTCACCACATCGACCAGGTGATCGAGGGTTCCCGCGCCGCCTGACGCGATCACGGGTATGTTGATGCGGGATGTGATCGCCCGGGTCAGGTCGATATCGTAACCATCCTGGGTGCCGTCGGTGTCCATGCTGGTGAGCATTATCTCCCCCGCTCCCCGCTCGGCTACCTCGACTGCCCACGCGACCGCGTCGCGGCCGGTGCCCACGCGACCGCCGTTTACGAAGGCCTCCCATTTCTTTTCCTCGCCGGTTGGCACCAGCTTGGCATCGATGGCGACCACGATGCACTGCGCCCCGAAGCGCTTCGAGCAGCGGTTGATTACATCCGGGTTGGCCAGAGCCGCCGAGTTGATGGCTATCTTGTCGGCGCCCGCCTTGAGGACTTTCCTGATGTCGGACTCGTCGCGCATGCCACCGCCGATAGTGAAAGGGATGAAGAGCTCCTCGGCGCAGCGGCGGGCCAGATCCACGACGGTATCGCGCCGCTCGTGCGATGCGGTTATGTCCAGGAATATCAGCTCGTCGGCGCCCTCACGGTCGTAGGCGGAAGCCAGTTCGACGGGGTCGCCGGCGTCACGGATATTGACAAAACGGATGCCTTTGACAACACGCCCGTTGCGAACGTCAAGGCAGGGGATTATGCGTTTACATAGCACCGTCTATCATCCTCACTGGCAACACCTGTAGGAATTTCCCCTGCAAACAATCGGTATGGTGTCCCCGGGTTCCTTCAATCGAGGATTGCGCGGGCTTCGGAGATTGTGAACTTTCCCTCGTACAGGGCGCGGCCGACGATAACGCTGGAGATGTTGGGTAAACCCAGACCCTTCAGCCGCACGAGGTCGCCGATTTCTGAAATTCCCCCTGAAGCAATGATGTCGATATCCACCGCCTCGGCCAGCTCATGCACAGCATCGAGGTTCATCCCCATCATCATGCCGTCGCGATCGATGTCCGTATAAAGGATATGGCGGACGCCTTCACTCTGAAGATAGCTGGCAAAGCGTATGGCGCTTACCGAACTCTTTTCCTGCCAGCCATGGGTAGTGACAAGTCCGCGCTCGGCATCGACGCTGATCACGAGTTTGTCTTCCATGATTTTCACCGCTTCCAGCAGCAGGGCCTGGTCGGTGACGGCGCTTGTGCCCAACACTACCTGGCTGATGGGACCCTCGTGAATTATGACAAGATCCTCCATGGTGCGGATACCGCCACCATATTCAACCGGGATTGAGATCGTTTTAGCTATCTCCTCGACTATGGACAGGTTTACCATTTTACCGAGACGGGCGCCATCCAGATCGACCACGTGCAGAGCCTGGGCGCCTTCGTCCTCGAACATCTTCGCCCGCGCCACCGGATCGGTACTGAAAACAGTAGCTTCTTCGAAATCACCGCGCCGGAGGCGCACGCACTGGCCATTCTGTATGTCTATAGCGGGAAAAAGGATCATTTGGCGAAATTCCTCAATATTGTCAGTCCAAGCGAGCTGCTTTTTTCGGGGTGGAACTGGAAGGCGGCGATATTGTCGCGCTCCACGGCCGACACGAAAGTGCAGCCGTAATCCGTTGTACATAGTATATCGGAATCTTCGCGGGGAACTACTGCATATGAATGCACAAAGTAGAAGGATGAACCGTCGGGAATGCCTTCAAGCAAACGCGATTCCTTGCGGGTGGAGATCTGGTTCCAGCCTATCTGCGGTATCTTGAGTTCGGTCGGCAGAAGCTCTACGCGGCCCGGCAGCAGGCCCAGACCCCGGTGCAGCCCGTGCTCATCGCTTTCCTCAAAAAGAAGATCCAGGCCAAGGCATATTCCCAAAAAAGGCTTGCCCGCGTCTACCTCTTCCCTGATTACGCCGGCCAGGCCGCGTTTCTCGAGGTTGTCCATCGCGTCGCCAAAAGCGCCTACTCCCGGAAGCACGATGCGCTGACCGCGCCGCACCTCATCCGGGTCACGGCTGACCTTTACCTCGGCGCCGGCCTTCATAAGGGCTTTCTCCACACTGCGGAGATTGCCCATGCCGTAATCGACAATGATAATCATGGAGACGGTATCACAGCACACCCTTCGTCGACTGCACGCCGGGTCTGCGCGAATCCAGCATCGTGGCCTCATCCATCGCCCGCGCGAACGCCTTGAAGACGGCTTCGATAACATGATGCGGATTTGTACCCGCCTGAAGACGCACATGCATGGAGATGCCTGCGTTAACTATGAACGCCTGGAAAAACTCATGGGTAAGGTCAGTGTCAAAACCGCCGACCTTCGACGCGGTCATGTCCAGGTTATAGGCAAGATAGGGACGGCCGCTGATATCGACACAAACAGTCGCCAGCGCCTCGTCCATCGGAAGAATAAAAAAGCCGTAACGCGTGATGCCTTCCTTGTTGCCCAGGGCCTGGTCATAAGCCTGGCCTAAACAGATA
>JBBAAB010000269.1:0-3011 GCA_041658445.1 Thermoleophilia bacterium | reverse complement strand
CGTGCTTTTCTACCTTGCGTCCTACGCGTTCATGAACATGGGCGCCTTCGGCGTCCTGGTATTCCTGGAGAACCGCTCCGGTTCCGGAGACAGCCTCGACGAGATGGCCGGCCTCGGTCGGCGTTTCCCCTGGGCGGCGGGCATCATGACCGTGTTCATGCTCTCGCTGGCGGGAATTCCACCCACAGCGGGCTTCCTGGCCAAGTTCTATCTGCTGGCCTCGGTCGTCGATTCCGGTTTCACCTGGCTGGCCGTTGTCGGCGTGTTCTTCAGCCTGGTCTCCGCCTTCTACTACCTGAGGGTCATCGTATATATGTACATGCGCGACGCGGAGAACGAGGTCGCGGTAACGGGCGAGAAATCCTGGGATCTTAGCCTGGGCCTCGGTATCGCCGTCGCTGGCGTGTTCCTCCTGGGCATCCTCCCCTCACCGGTACTGGAAGCGGCTCAGGACGCGCTTGTGAAAATGCTGGGGTACTAGGGAGCGGGTACCCTTCTAAGTTACCGGGCGCCACGTCACCAGATTTGTCTTCTGCACGGGTCACGGATTTTCTTGCTTTGTCCCGCATTCCACTTGTGCCATCCGGATGGTGTGATAGGCTCACTCCGTAAATCCCTCAACCCTTCTGTTTTCGGAGGAAGATATTGATGGATGCGTTTCCCATCGTTATTGCAACTGTTGCTGGAGTGATTCTAGGTGCTGTAATCGTATGGCTTTCCCTGCGTTCAAGGATCGCGAGCGCAAAAAAACAGTCACTCGCGGAATTTGCGCCGCAGCAGGCCATGTATGAAGAGAGATTGAGATCAAAAGATGTACAAATTGAGGAATGTCATCAGTCAATCGAATCCACGCACGCAGATATGGCGGCCGTGCAGAAAAGTTTCCAAGAAGTTTCCGAAGAGCGTGCCCGGCTCGAGACAAGAATCGAGGAAGAACGTAAGGCCGCGGAAGCAAACCTCGCTGTGGTGAATGAGGCCCGCCAGAAAATGACCGATGCTTTCTCCGCTCTTTCAGCAGAAGCCCTTAAAAGTAATAATGAGTCTTTTCTTCAGCTGGCAAAATCGACCCTGGAAAAATTCCAGGATAGCGCAAAAGGCGATCTCGACGCCCGCCAGAAAGCCATTTCCGAGTTGGTCACACCTGTAAGGGAGTCTCTTACAAAGATGGATTCAAAACTAATCGAGTTCGACAAATCACGAGTTGCGGATCACTCTTCTCTGTCAGAACAGCTGAAAGGTCTGGCCTCAACGGAATCCGAGCTTAAGTCTGAGACCTCCAAACTGGTTCAAGCGCTCCACGCACCAACGGTTCGCGGTCGCTGGGGAGAAATACAACTGAAGCGAGTTGTGGAGATGGCCGGCATGTTGCCTTATTGTGACTTTCAGGAACAGGTCGGAACGACAACGGAAGACGGACGTCTGCGACCGGACATGATTGTCAAACTGCCCGGCCAGAAAAATATCGTTGTAGACGCAAAAGCACCCCTAGAGGCATATCTCAATGCTATTGAAGCCAAAGATGATGAATCACGCAAGGTGTATATGAAAAACCACGCCCGACAAATCAAGGATCATGTTAATAAGCTCAGCCAAAAGAACTACTGGGACCAATTTCAGCCAACACCCGAGTTTGTAATAATGTTTCTCCCGGGCGAGCATTTCTTTGGAGCAGCCCTGGAATTCAATCCACATTTGATTGAGGAGGGAGTTAATCAAAAGGTTATCATTGCATCCCCCACGACCCTGATCGCACTCCTGCGTGCAGTCGCATACGGCTGGAGCCAGGAGAAAATAGCGGAAAGCGCGCAGGAAATCAGTAATCTTGGTAAAGAATTATATGAGCGCCTGGCTGCTTTTACCGGCCACTTAAATAATGTTGGCAAGAATCTCGATAACGCTATCACGCATTACAATAAGGCAGTCGGCTCTTTGGAAAGCAGGGTTCTGGTGACTGCCCGCAAGTTCCCTGATCTTGGCATTAGTTCAAAAAATGATATTCCCGAAGTCATGCAGTCTGAAAAATCCCCGCGCGAATTGCAGGCTCCTGAAACTTAGCCTTTAATATCATTTGTCCCTGAAAAATCAAGTTGCTCGTACCTTTTAGCCTGGGCAAAGGTGGATTCTCTGACTGTTAGCTCCCCTTAAGCGACACCATCCCGATACGGCTGCCAAAGTCCCAGCCGCTGCCGCCGATCGTGACTTTCGTGATGCGGGCGGCATCCGGTATAGCCTTCAGCAGGTCCGGACTGTCGTATTGATACCAGCTGGTTCCCGCCGGGATCGTCTGGTCGCGTTCCGGATAATTTACTCCGCTGGTCGCCCTCATCAGACCGTGCGTCCATGTCTTCCCCTGGCCCGCCGCGTTCGTATATTCGATCGTGACAAAAACCGGTGTCTCGCCGTCGTACCAGCCGTCCGATGTAAGCGCCTGGCTGTCGATGGCGGATACCAGCCTCAACCTGAGACTCGATAGCCCTGCAAGCTCAACGTCCAGCGGCTGCTCCAGGCCAATGAGCCCACCGTCGTTCTTCGAGTTGGCGCGCGTCAGTTTTATGATATTGCCACAGCTGGAATCAGCGGCAAGGTCGGCGTTGTTCGAGCCTTTCGTCTTGATATCCACTATCTTCCAGTTCGCCGTAGCGTTTTCAAAATCGCCATTTTTGATGTATTCAGTCCCCGGGATATCACCGGCCCCGCAATCGCCACTGGCGGCGCCGCCGTTATCTCCCGTCGTTGTCCCCGTCGTGGTCGTTGTAGTTGTCTTGGTCGTTTGCGTATCACCGTCGTCGTCAAAACCGGGCCCCACCGCCGACATGCCCCAGTCAGGCATGGCGCCATCGATTATCTTCTCGATGCCCGGGCCACCGGCGAGGTTGTGTTTATAGAGCACGCCCTGGTTCTCATATACGAAGCGTGTGTTATCGGGCTTTAAGCTGGGGTTGATGCTGCCCGGCGTCTCCTCGATCATGCTGTCTTCGAGCTGCGGCTCGAGAAAGCGGATGTAGAGTTTG
>JBBAAB010000268.1:0-3022 GCA_041658445.1 Thermoleophilia bacterium | reverse complement strand
GATGTTTTTGAGGACTCGGACAGTGTGCCGTTCTCCATGACCAGGGTACGCACCGCCCTGGCGGCCAGGTTGCGTGAATGCGTGACCATAACGATAGTAACACCCCTGGCATTGACCTGCGCGAACAGATCCATGATATCCGCTTCCGTGTATTCGTCAAGATCGCCGGTGGGCTCGTCGGCGAGAATTATGCCCGGCTCGTTGATCAGGGCGCGTGCAATGGCCACACGCCGCTGCTGACCGCCTGAGAGCTCTGAAGGGTAGGCCTTGGCCTTGTCGTGCACGCCCACCGTTTCCAGAAGGCTGAGAGCGTGATCGACACCACCTTTTTGACCTCCCGCAAAACTCGCGGGTAGCCTGACATTATCGAGACAGGTCAGCGTCGGGATAAGACTGGAAAACTGGAAACAGAATCCGATCTTCTCGCTTCTCAAGAGAGCGAGTTGTTTGTTGCCCAGGGTCCAGATGTCGGTGCCTCCGACAAGGACATTCCCCGCCGTCGGCCTGGTGAGACCTCCCATGAGGCTGACCATGGTTGTTTTGCCGCTGCCGGAATGTCCGACGACCGCAATGAATTCTCCATCAGAAACCTTGAGAGAAACTTTGTCAACAGCGTTGATGTCAACACCACCGCTCCTGTATGTCTTGGTTACGTTTTTCAGTTCTATCATCTCAGACACCGATCCCCGGCTTTGCTCGAAACGATAATCTCATCCATGTTGCCTGTAACGCCCGAGTAAGCATGCGCACCCATCGACTTACTCTCCGGTCCTGATAGCCTGATAGGGTTCAAGCCTGCTGGCAACGATTGCCGGATAGAGAGCTGCCAATATCCCCGTACCTATAGCCATCACCATGAGACCCAGCGAGAAAATGGCGATAAACCCGGAACTCGGCCACAGGTAGGCGATTCCCAGGGACGCTTCTATTGTCCCCTTGAGCACAAAAATGACCGCCGCCCCAAACGCCATGCCACATAGACCACCGATTGCCGTCAACTCCACGGCTTCCAGCATCACCAGACGGAAGATGTATGCGCGTGTCGCGCCCATCGCCTGTAACAGGCCAAGTTCGCGCCGCCGCTCATTGACGACCATTGAAAAAAGGGCGCCGATCATGAGTACCGAAATGGCCCAGAAGCCGCCACCTATCATCAGCATATACGGCCGCAGGCCTTCCAGCTGCCGTGCGACCGAACTTGACATAAGCTCCTTGGAAGTCACCACGGCGACGCCGGAAACCCGTGTCTCGATAGCCGTCGCCACATCCCCCCTGGAATAATCCGGTTTGACGTTCACCATGAGGGCGGATATCTCGCCAGGCTTTACATCCAGCAATCTTTTTGTCTCGTTGCTCTCGGATGTCTTCGTCATGTTATAGACAGACGTAAGAGTGACGAAACCCCCGTCATCGATACCGATGCCGGTGGGGTCGAGAATACCGACCACGGTAAACTCTTTACCGTAAAAAACTTCCTTGTCCCCGATCTGGCTTTCGGATTTACCGAAAAAAATATGCGCGTTTGAGCCGAGGATGACCTCGTTGTCCCTCAGGCGGCCTTCCGGCAGGTGTCCTTTTATCCATGGTCCTACCGTGAAATCAGTAACCGGGTCGATGCCTACAACCTGCAGGCTACCGGTACATCAGCCGCTGGCCAGAGTGGCGAAATACAGCTGTGGCGATATCCTGTCGACACCCTCGACCTGGGAAACTTCTTTCTCCACCGAACCATCCATCACGAAAGTGCTGGGATTGCCGGAGATGAGAGTGGAAGCCAGCTTGGAAGTGTAACCGGGCGGCACGACCATCATGTCGGCGCCAAGACGCGCCGTGCCCTGCTCGAGGCTTGTTGATACTCCCTCGCCGAGAATCGTGGTCGGAAAAAGGATCGCCGCAACCGTGCCCACTGCTATCATCGTCACGAGGCTGCGGAAAAGTTTGCGCCTCATGTTTTGTTTCGTCAGATAAAAAATTCCAAGATTCTTGCCCATTTTCGTTTTACCCCAATGTTACTGGCTGCCTGCGGCAGCTAACGGCCAGTTGAATTATTCCCTCAAGGTGATGCGGCGAAACGCCGGCGGAATCGCAATACCGAAGCTATTCCTCTACGACTATGCGACCCAGCAGACCCGATATCTTCATATCATGGTAAGCGTATTCTCCCGCCTTATCGAAAGAGAATGACCAGCTCTCTCCCGTTTTCAGGACAGGTGACATGAACTCGTCGGTCATGACGGGCGGGTGCCCGCTCATGATCTGACGCTCACGGCGATCATCATTTTTCCAGGTGACTATCTCACCCTTTTTTATGGTGACGACATCGGGCTCGAACTTGAGTTCTTTCATGGTGACTGTCGTTCCGCCACCGCACGATGAAAGCAGAGCCGACGCGGCGAGCAACGATATGAGAATAACAACCATCAACAGGATCCGCGTAACATCGAGTCCAGCTGCCTTCACCCGGGATCGCCGCCCACGACGCTCGCATGACTGCCTGATATCCTGTTTTTTCATTTCCTGCCTATCCAGGTTTCCACTTACCGGTTTCCCGCTCTGCCAAGCGGCGGAAAACTGGTAAGTGGACACTCCGTCTCAAGCACGCGCCCCCGCTGAAGCGGGGGCGCGTGCTTGCTGCATTTAACCCGGATATTCATACCCGGATCTTTATTTACATCTCCTGCAGTGCAATTCCGCAGATGAGCGGAGCCTTGATGCCAGGAATACGATCGATGACCGTGTCCTTCTCCACATCGTAGACGAAGATGCTGCTCGAGTTCTCATCAGGCTCGTGGCGAACGGCGAGGTAGCCGGTCTTGCCATCGGCGCTGAAGATAATCGAGTGCGGCTCCTTGCCAATCGGGACCGTTTTTGTGATCTTTTCGGTATCCATGTTGATCTTGACGACGGAACCATCAATACCGTCGGTTACGTAAAGCCACTTGCCGTTAGGCGTCGTCTGTGACTGGTGCGACATGGGCGCTCCGGTCGGAGACGGCTTGGTCACATTGTCGATCTTGCTTAC
>JBBAAB010000267.1:0-3036 GCA_041658445.1 Thermoleophilia bacterium | reverse complement strand
GATCTTCACAAGCTGAGGCAACAGGATTGGAATGTGACAAAATGAGTAAGTCGGCTGTTGAGTCCCATTTCTCCGCGATGGTCGGAGAACTGCTTTCGGATATCGGACCGCTGGCCGGTAAAACGGTCGTTTCTACCCACATAGACAGCTGGGAATCGGGGTCCGGCAACTGGACGGCAGGCTTCCGAAAAGAGTTTTGCCGTCGGCGCGGTTATGACCTTCTGCCTTACCTGCCAACACTAAATGGATTGGTGGTAGACAGCCTGGAAGTGTCGGAGCGATTCCTGTGGGACTACCGCGAGACTGTCTGCGAAATGGTATTGGAAAACTACGTTGAACATATGCGGAAGCTCAGCCACAAAAAGGGACTCAGGCTTTCAATCGAGGCCTACGACGGTACATGCGACGATTTGCGCTACGCCGGACGCGCCGACGAACCGATGTGCGAATTCTGGCAACGAGGATGTTATTCAGGGCTTCATCTGGGAGATCTTGTCGAGGAAATGGCCTCTGCGGCGCATGTTTATGGCAAGCGTATCATCGGGGCCGAAGCTTTAACCGGATGGCGCGGCGATTTCCTCGATCATCCTGCAACACTCAAGCGTCTTGGTGACTGGGCGTTCTCGGCCGGGGTAAATCGTTTTAGTTTCAGTGAATGGATTATTCAACCCTGGCTCGATCAAGTTCCGGGCGTCTCGTTTCTGTTCATCGGGACCGTGTTCCACCGGTCGCTCACATGGTGGGAACAGTCGAAACCGTGGCACGAGTATATTGCGCGATGCCAGCACATGCTTCGACAGGGACAGTTCGTGGCGGATGTCTGTTTCATGGCGCCGGAAGGCGGCCCTCTGCGATTTGTGGCGCCGATTCCAGCGGCTGATCGCGACTCAATCCCCGGTCGGCCGGAGTACAATTTCGATGGTTGTCCGGCAGAACTTGTGCTTCATGGCATGAAGGTCCAGGACGGACGAGTTGTTCTGCCATCCGGGATGAGCTATCGTCTGCTGGTACTGCCGTCCTACAACGCCGATGGTCGTCCGGTCACGCATGTTGAAGGCAACTACGTCTACACAAACGGCCCGTTGTCTAAAATAGAGACCATGACTCCACAACTCTTGAGGCGGATCAGCAAGCTGGTCAAGGCCGGAGCCACGGTGCTGGGGACAAGGCCTCTGAAGTCGCCGAGTCTGGTTAACTTTCCAGCGTGTGATCAGGAACTGACCCAATTGGCAGACGAATTGTGGGGCAAGGATAGCGCCGGAACCAGCGGCAGTGGGGAGCATTGCCTCGGCAGAGGCCGCGTGGTTTGGGGAACTACGCCGGAGAAGATCCTGGCCGGCATGAACTTGCCGCCGGACTTTTCATGTGAACCGGCGCTCAAAGGCAAACTGCTTTATACGCACCGCCGCACTGACGATGGCCTGGAACTCTATTTTGTAGCCAACAAGGTTGATGGGGTTGTACAGGGAGAGTGTTCCTTCCGTGCGATAACAGGGAGGCCGGAGTTGTGGAGACCGCAAACCGGCCAGACTGAGCCAATTGCCGAATATGATCAATCCCAAGGCGTAACGCGAGTGCCGATACGGCTGGAGTCGCATGAGTCGGTGTTCGTTGTGTTTCGCCCGGACCGGAAGACCTTCGATCCTGTGGTTTCGGTGACCCTGGATGGCCAAAGCATTTCATCAAAGGAGCCATATCCGGCAAAGCTGGTTGTGAAAAAAGCCGTATACGGTCCGTCGGGATATCCGCCAAAGACTTGTGACATGACGGCCAGGGTACAGGAAATTGTTGACGGCGGCGAAAGGCGGTTTGCAGCCTGGCGATTGGGCGAAGGAGGCAACCCTGGACTGCAAAAGCTGAAAACGCTCGACATTGAATATACGATCGACGGCAAGCCTCGCAAAACAGTGGTCTTGGACGGTGAGACGTTGTGCCTCGATGACATTGCCGACCCTCTGCCCATAGCCAATGTCCATAGGATGGCCAACGGCGATTTGCAGATTGAGGCATGGAGGAATGGAGTGTATGAGCTAAAAACCGCTTTGGGCCGGACGTTGCATTGTAATGTGGGCGGCATTCCAGTCGCACAGTCAATTGAGGGATCATGGGAAATCAGTTTTGACCCGAAGTGGATGGAAGACAGAAGTCAGAAGTCGACAAAGTTTACTTTTGACAAGCTGGATGACTGGTCCAAGAGGTCGGAAGATGGGATTAAGTATTACAGTGGCACGGCGACATACAGGAAAACTTTCAGTTTTCCTGTGATTACAGATTCCAAATTGCAGACATCAAATAATCTGCAATCTGAAATTTTGAATCTGAAATCGCCACAGGCGCGACGCCTGTGGCTGGATCTCGGCAAAGTTGCGGTGGTTGCGGAGGTGAGGCTGAACGGCAAGGATCTGGGGGTTCTGTGGAAACCGCCGTTTCGTGTTGATGTAACGGATGCGCTTAAGACAGGAGATAATAAGCTCGAAATAAAAGTGACGAATCTGTGGGTCAACCGCTTGATAGGCGACGAGCAACTGCCGGAAGACTCAGAGCGCAATCCGAATGGACAGCTCAAGTCGTGGCCAAAATGGTTGTTAGCAGGGCAACAAAGCCCTGCCGGCCGGTACACGTTCGCGACATATCGTGTTTGGAAAAAGGATGATCCCCTGCAGGAGTCCGGACTGATTGGACCGGTGACACTGCATACGGCTGAAAAAATAACTGTTAAGTGACTTTTTAAGGCTGCAAATGGATTGGAGAGACTTGATAAGGCGAGATATTTTTGTTGCCCTTTTATGCCTGACGCTATCGGCGTTTACTGTCAGGGCGGAGAGCAGCTGGGAGCGCGATACGCAACCGTTGCTCTACAACTTTAACAACATGTACGGTCCGTGCGTTGTGGAAACCGGAGGTGAATACCGCTTTAAAATGTGGTTTTTCGGTTGGTCTGCGCGCCATGCCAATCAGGGCGCCGGCTGGCCGGGCTGCGATGCTATTTTTCACGCGCGTTCCAAGGACCTGCGGCATTGGGAGGTTTACAGCAAG
>JBBAAB010000266.1:0-3045 GCA_041658445.1 Thermoleophilia bacterium | reverse complement strand
CGCTGATGAACTCGCCAAGCCAATTGTTCTGCTGAAAGTGCCCCGGGAAGTGGTTTCTCAACATGCCCTCGAGAAATGGGCGAATGGTCCTCGCGACCGCGCGGGGATCGCCATTTCTCTCCCTGTAGAATCCGAGCAGCGTCGAGTAATCTTTCATGTAGGAACTTTGCGTTTCCGCCTGAACGTCCCATTCCCCGATGACGGTGGTGTCTCCCGCCTTGCTCATCTGAAGCGTTTTGACGTTGGTGCTTGCCAGGCATTCGTCTGAGAGCAGCTTCAGGAAGAACGGGTCGTGCGAAAGAACGACAACCTGTTCCGCAGAGACCGAAAGCCGCTGGATAAGTTGCTGGGTGCAGGTCCGGCGGAACCGGTCAAGGCTGGTGAAGGGGTCATCGAACACGACGATCTTCCGCCCGATGTTCGCATCCTGCTTGACCACGGCGAGAAAGAAAGCCAAGGCCAGGGCGCTCCGGTCGCCGGAACTCAGGGCCGTCTTGAAGCATGGCGTTCCGGCCGGAGTTCGCGCGTCCCCGAGGTCCAAGGCCGTACTGTTGATCTCGATCTGGTAATGGGAACTCGGCGTCCCCCCAGTATAGAGATGCCGGCTGTTCGTGATGCGGAACCCGGCGTTGAACTGGTCGAGGTACTTGTTGATGGACTGCTCGCATGAGTTGAGAAGGCCCCGGCAATGCTGGTCGAGTCGCTGGCGGGCGGTTTCCTTCCTCTGCTCAAGGCCCGCCTTGGCTGTCACGGCGTTCTGGTAGGTCTGACAAGCCTGAGCTACCTCCGCCTCAAAACGCTTCTTCCGGCCTTCCAGTTGCGCCAGTTCGCCTTTGATTGCTGTGATGTCGCCCTCTGTGCGAGCGGCAGTCTTCAGCCCATTGACCTCTGAGTTCGTAGCATCCACGGCCGTGTTGTATGCGGCGACGTCCGTTCGCAGGGCGTCCACCTCCGCAAGGGCAGCCGTAAAGTCCGCATCAGGCGTGACCGCCTCGGTCGGACTGTCCTGTTTTCTCCGGGCGAGCGCCAGGCATCGATCCCGAAGCGCTGCATACGCCTGTTGGATGTTCGGGAAAGACATGACCGGCAGTTCCACCGTGGTGAATTGCCTCCAGAACTCGGCAAGGGCGGCGTTGTCCGCCATTGCCTGCTGCGCAGAGAACAGAGATGTTTCGCCAATCTCGCTGTTGACGCGCTGGCTCAGTTCAGCGACCTCCTGTTTGAGGCGCCCATACGCGGCGTTGAAGTGGGAACGGTATGCCCCAATCAGGTCGCTTGCCCGCACGCCCTGTCCACAGAACGGACACCGGTCGTCCTTGACGTAGCTCAACCCTTGGGACAACCAGGGCTCGCCTTGGTGTCCCATCTGGTGTTGGGTGATTTGTTGCCGAACTTTCGTTTCCGCATCGGCGGCGACGTCCGTCAGTTGCTTCGCAAGGACCGCGGCGCAATCCGGCGGCAAGGAAGGAATCTGAAACTTCGCAAGCAATCCCTTGGCCTGAATCTCGACGGACTTCGCGGCGGCCCGTTGCCGGTTGCTCAGTTCCTCGGTCTTCCGCCGTATCTGCTCCTCAATATCAGCGACGGGTTGCCACTGCAGGTAGTCGTCGAGCGGGGTTCCAGAGGGCAGGTGCCTTGAGACGAGTTCCTTCTTGGTCCGCAGGTCGCCATTGGCTTCTCGAATCTGTCCGTCCAGGTCTTCAATCTGCTTGGCGAGTTGCACGCCCTGCGCCCCGACGATGACGCGGTACAGGTTCTTCTTGTGCTCGTGCTCGACGTAATCTCCCGAGTAAACGTTCTCGTTCACGAACACGGGGTCGAAGATGAGGACTTCGGGATACGTTGCCGTCCACGCGCCGTTGCTGAACTGATAATTTTCGTTGTTGAGCCGTACGTGCACAAATGCCGGGACGGTGACGGCCAGAGTCTTCCGTTCTGCGATGAACTCTGGTTGGCCGGTTTGCAGTGAGCGGAGTATCGCGCAGAAGGTGGTCTTGCCACGGCCGTTATCCGCATAGACGAGGGTCAGTTTACGGAACGTGACGTCGCCGGCGGCGGCGTAGTCAAGAAAGCGACCGATGCTCCTGATTTGGACGATTTTCTCAAACATGGCCGTCTCCGCTTTGGCCTGGGCTTTGACCGCTTGCCTTGTCCTTCAATACCGCCGGCCCCGCCTCCGTCGTCCTGTAGCGTTGCATCCGCCTTCGCGGCTTGTCGGGGATGGTCCGTTCCAGAACGCCCATGGCCATCAAGGGCGCAAGATAGTTGGCATGGCAGGTCTCCCAGTGCTTGAGCCCTAGGTCCGGCCATGATGGCCTTCGCGGAGTGAGGTTCGCGGAAGAGCGCCGCCACTTGTGCGGTGACTTCTGCGGTCGATTGTTCGGCGAATGCGGGGTCATTCCACGTCCTCCCCGCCGCGTCCCTTCAGTGCCTTTTCACCTTCCGGAGTCAACCGGTATTTCTGAAGGCGGCTGTTGGGTTTGTCTGGCAGCGTGTATTCGATCCATCCGGCTGCCAGTGCGGGGTGCAGATAGTTAGCCCTGAAGGTGGGGCGATGCCTGATTCGTAGCGCAGACCGCAGTTCACCTGAAGACATTTCCCCTTCGGACAGGCAGGTTAGCAACCGCTCCACTGGGTCGGTTGACTGGGTCGCCGACTGGGTCGGTGATTGGGCCTCTGACTGGACCTCCAGAGCCTCCGCCGCCCCGCCGGCGACCAACGGCGCCCTGAAGGTGACGACGAGGAACCCCTGCTTTTCCTCGAAGACCGGAGGCGGCGCACCGTGCTTCTCGCACATCTCGATCACGCGGTTGGTCCCGCGGCCCCAGACCTCCACCGCTCCCGTGCGGTGGAACGCGGCGGCAATCAGGGGGTTGGTCGGCTTCGAATCATGCCGCCCCGAAAGCTGTTTCACCGTGATGCCGTTGGGAAGGCGCCCGAAACTACGGATCTCGATCCGGTCGTCGAAGACCACGATGGCGACGTAGCCGGAGTAGTGTGAGTAATCGCGGTGCATCACGGCGTTGAGGAGGATTTCCCGGAGGG
>JBBAAB010000265.1:0-3045 GCA_041658445.1 Thermoleophilia bacterium | reverse complement strand
CTTCGACCTGCTGGATGAAGACGAAAACCACCACAACCGCCAGCGCGGCCCAGGGCGAGGCGAACATGGCGACGACAACTGGAGGAATCGCTCCCAGGATGGGACCCAGGTAAGGGATAAACTCAGTCACCCCGGCCCAGGCGCCGAAGAAAACCGAATACTGCGCACCCTCGGGCCAGACGCCGATCACGCCCAAAAACCAGATTCCGATGCCACTGCTGATGCCCATCAGCATACAGAGCAGGGCCTGTCCGCGTACCCAGTGGGTCACCGCGCTCTGACTTCTCCGGACGAATTCGTCGGCGTCTTCCTGCTGGTCCGCCGGAAAGAAGTTTCTGATGAAGCGTCCGATGCGTTTCGAGTCGATCAGCATATAGATGGAAATTATCAATACCATAACGATCTGGGTGAGAGCGCTGACGAAGTTGATGGAATATTCAAGCAGCAGCGATCCAAGGTTCACCAGGGCACCTTCAAACCGGTCTGTCAGCTTTCTGGCCTCTTCGCTTACGTTGATAGGCAGATTCAGCCCCTCAAGACGCGAAATCCAGTTGTTCACCTGATCCTTGACAGTATCAGTGTACCCGGGCAGGTTATTGACAAGATTCTGCAGCTGACTGATCGTCGGCGGGATCAGAAGCATAAGCAGAAAAACAATAATAGAAATAAGCGTCAGGTATACGACAAAAACGCCAATGAATCGTGGAATCCTGGCTCGTTCGAGCTGTCTGACAAGTGGATCCAGTATCAGTGAGAGAATGGCGGCGCTGGCGAATATAAAAAGAACCTGGGTTATCAGTGATGCCGTAAACCAGAGAAAGAGGATTATTACAGGAAGTCCCACGACCTGTATCCATCTGGGAATGGTTATATTCAACTGTTTCAGACTCATCAATCTCTCCAGACCGGCTCTTTTTGCCTGTGATCACAATTCATTCAGGCAATCAGGTCATTCATACTTTTAATGTCACCGTCCCGCATAGTTGAAATATTATATATCACACGCTATCAGGGAGATTACGCGCAAGTACGAATAATAAAAGTCGCTGTTTTAGGAAAAGTTTGTGCCAAAAGTTTCAAAGGGGGTTGAAAAACCCCGTCCAGATGATATGGTTCTTAACGTATGGCTTCAGAGCCCCACACTCTACAGCCACGAGTATCAGCCAAAAGATATCGTTTTCGTTGGCACTCTGCGGCTTTTCTTGCGACTATGTTTGCCCTGGCGATGATCGCGATGGCCGTTGTCATTGTATCTTCGAGGGCATCCTCTACACCCCTTCTCGATGATCACGCGATGTCGGCGTCAAGAGCCCTTGCCACGACAAGGTTGCCGGAACAGATTCAACTGGCCAGGGCAGCCGAGCTGAACCTGATGTTACCCATTTTCCAGGAAGAAGTAACAGCGATCGGTTATCACCCTGTTGATGGCGAGGGAATTGTGAGCATGAGTCCGACTGGTCGTCAGATCAACGGTTCGATTCTGTCGAATCTCAATGTTTTCACAGACGGAGATGGTCCCGGGTACTTCGTGATGAGCGAAGGTGGTAAACTCGGATCCGCCACCTGTTCGCTGGACATCGGGGCGCCGGCCGGCACCGTGGTATTCGCGCCGGTTGATGGAACGATAGCAGGCATCAGGTCATATAACCTGAAAGGGCAGTGCCCTGATACGGAGATCAAGATCCAGCCGCAGAACCAGACCAGACTTCTTGTTGTCATGACCCACATGACGAATCTCGAGGCTTCTCTGGGACAGCCGGTTCGGGCGGGAGAAACACGACTGGGCGCGGTCAGGGAGCTGGACGGATGTGTCGAGCAGCAGCTCAGCCGCTACACCTACGACAGCGGCAACCATCTGCACATCCAGGTTGAACACTTCCAGTCGAATTTGAGGCCGTGAGCACCGGAACGATTCCCAAGGCAGGCTGGGCGGTAATCGGGGGCTCCGGGACGCGGGGATGCTCGTTTCCGGAAGACGCTGATTCCGGCGCAAAGGTCCTTGAAAATTCAATGGAGTTTGAAACACCCTTCGGACCATCCCCCATCTTTAAACTTTTTGAGACGGCCGGAAGGCGGCGCTGCCTGACGGTGCGTTTGCACGGCTGGCGGGACGGAGTACTTCGCGGGGATGCGTCAAGGCAGGTCTTCTGGGTGTTGGCCCAGGCTGGGGTGAAGCATGTATTCTCGGAAGCCGGCGTCGGCAGTCTCAACCCACTGCTGGATCCGCGTGATATCGTCATACCGGACGATTTTGTTGATTTGACGACTCACCGAAACCCGGCACCTGTATCGGGGGGTCATCTTCTGATCATGCGTGACCCCGTATGTTCGGTGCTGAGTTCCGCGCTTGTCAACGCGGCGCGCAGCCATGCGGCCGGACGGGTATTCGGACGTGGCACATGTGTCGTCACGGAGGGTCCCCGTTTTGAAAGCCGCGCTGAGATCCGGATGATGCAGCATCATGGCGACATCGTCGGCCAGAGCATGTGCCCCGAAGTGTGGTTGTCACGTGACATCGGCGCCTGCTACGCGGCGCTGTATATCGTGGTCAATTACGCCGAGGGGGTTGTGCGGGATTGGGAGCACAGAGTTTTGAAAGAAATTTTTGAACAAGACGCCAAAGCACAATCGCGGATCATTCTGGCTGCGGTTGATGCTGTAGATGAGAATGCTTCATGTACGTGCGGGGATTTACGAAAACCGACGCTCCTCTAGACGATTTCCGGGCTTTCGCTTCGCCATCACCCCTTGATAACTCCCAGAGGCGTAAGCCTGGCGACCTTTTCAGACAGGCCGGCTTTATGGCAGACTTCCACAACTCTATCAATATCCTTGTAAGCTTCCGGGGCCTCTTCAGCCAGAGTTGAGGGGCGGCCAGCCATGACCGTGATGCCCTGCTCCTCCAGCCGTGTCTTGAGCTCATGGCCCTGTATCAGTTTTTTTGCAGCCCTGCGTCCCAGAACCCGTCCAGCTCCGTGGCAGGTGGAGCCGAAGCTTTCGGCAAGTGCCTTTTCGGTTCCCTTGAGGAGATATGATGCTGTGCCC
>JBBAAB010000264.1:0-3058 GCA_041658445.1 Thermoleophilia bacterium | reverse complement strand
AGGAAAAAACGACCGAGAAACTGGCTCTCGGGCTTCGTATGGACTCAGGCCTTAAGCGCGATGAAGTCGGTGCCCTGATTGATCCTGACGAGGAAAGGCTGTTGAAGGCGCGTGGATACCTCGTCAGTGAAGGTGGTAGAATATATCTGACGCGCGCGGGCCGCTTTGTGGCAAACGAGATATGCGTGCGTCTTTTACGGGATTAGAGAGGACCCCTTCCTGCGAAATGATACTGATATGGATGACCTGACTCCGAGACTTGCTGAAATACTGACGGCGGTAATCGAATACCATGTCGCCACCGGCAAACCGGTAGGCTCCAGATACATTTGTCAGCAGGGCAATTTCGATCTGGCGCCGTCAACGGTGCGCAACGAGCTTGCCCGCCTGGAGGCGCTTGGTTATCTGGACCACCCTTACACGTCGGCCGGCAGGGTGCCGACTGACAAGGGCTACCGGTTTTTCGTCGATAATTCTTTCCGCGAACACCGCTCTGCGGAGATTACCCTGATTGATGACGCCAGGGTGCCTGAGGTTGAGATAGAAGAGGCTCTCAGCCGGGCCACCAGCCTGCTGGCAAGGGCTACGGGTTTACTCGCGCTGATTTCCGCGCCCTCGCAGGACAATTCTGCCATCAAGCATGTGGAGGTCCTGCAGTTGCACCCCGATATAGTCATGATAGTCGTGATAACGGCTTCCGGAGAGATAGCCAAGAGGCTGGCGGTTTTCGATGCTCCCGTCGACCCCGGCCTTGTGAGCTGGGCCCGTGGATACTTGAACGACGCTGTCCGCGGTCTGGATCTGGGGAGCAGGCGCCTGATGCTGAAACTCGCCGAGTCGGGCCTGACGCCCGTCGAACGTTCATTCGTGGAGGCGATTTCGAAAGTCTTTACTGAATCGCCGGACGGAGGCGGTGGCCTTTATGTCGAGGGCGCCTCCAGGTTCTTTTCGCGGCTGGAGGTTAGCGGCAGCTCCTCGGTCGGCAGGCTCATGGAGATGCTGGACAGGCAGGATGAGATCATGGAGATGCTGAAATCCGCTCTTTCGGAGCATAATGTTTATCTGCGTATCGGCAGGGAGATACCTGCCGCGGCTATGAGCGGTTGCAGCCTGGTGGCTGCAAACTATGGCCTGGCCCACAGGAACCTCGGCACAGTCGGGGTGCTGGGTCCGACGCGCATGGACTACCATATGGTGATCGGGAACGTGGCGGGTACCGCCCGTTCATTGAGCAGACTAGTAGAGGAAATCTACAATTGAAACGTGACTATTACGAAGTACTGGGCATCAACCGGAACGCGGACGAGAAAATAATCAAGAAAGCTTTCCGGACACAGGCGCGGGAACTCCATCCTGATGTCAACAAGAGCGACCCCGACGCCGAGGTGAAGTTCAAGGAGGCAGCGGAAGCTTATGAAGTATTAAGCAATCCGGAATCCAGGGCCACTTACGACCGCTATGGATATGATGGCCTGAAACGTGGCGGCTTTCACGACTTTTCCCAATTCTCGTTCGAGGATATCGTCCGCTCCTTTTTCGGAGACAATTTTTTCGGCGAAGACCTTTTCGGAGGCTGGCGGGGTCCGAGCAGGGGGAACGATGCTGCTGTAGCAGTTGAGATAACCCTTCAGGAGGCCGCGTCCGGCGTAAAAAGGGAGGTCTCGTTCAACGCTGTTGACAGATGTGAAAGCTGTGGTGGATCGGGCGCGGCGCCGGGCGCCAGCAGAAGCACGTGTTCCGCCTGCAAGGGTAGCGGTCAGGTGCGAAGCGTGGCCTCTACCGCTTTTGGACAGTTTGTGCGTAACGGCCCCTGCCGTGATTGCGGCGGAGCGGGCAGCACCGTAAGCGCGCCCTGTATCGCATGCGGCGGACGGGGAGTAGCCGTGAAAACGCAGACACTCGAGATAGAAATACCGGCGGGTATAACCGATGGACAAAGCATGCGCATGCCGGGCCGGGGCAATGTCTCTGAGAGCGGAGGCACGCCCGGGGATCTTTATATCCAGGTTAGCGTCAAGCCTCATGAGACACTGATTCGCGATGGCAGCGATCTGGTCTATCGTTTGCCCCTCACTATAGTGGATGCGGCCATCGGGGCCACTGTTATGGTTCCCACTCTCGAAGGCGAAGAGGAGATCGAGATAAAACCGGGTACCCAGTTCAATGAGGTCCAGGTACTGCGCGCCAAGGGTATGCCTTTTCTGCAAAAGCGCGGCCGGGGAGATCTCAAGATAGTGATGGACATAATGATTCCGCGAAATCTGAGCGCGGAGCAAAAAGAACTGCTGCGCCAGTTTGACGAATCAACCAGCGCCAGGAATTATTCCGGACACGAAGGTCTTCTAAAAAAGATTCGGGCCGCTTTCCGCTGACCTGACAGGCGGGGCAGCGCGCCGGCGGGTCAAAAGATATGCCCGCGGGTGCCTTCGGCAGGGAGTGATCCATGAAGCACATCCATCGTTTCTTTGTATCCCAATCATTGACCAGAGGCTCTTCCGTATGTCTTGATCCGGATGATTCTTTCCATGCCAGCAGGGTTCTGCGAATAAAGCCGGGCGACGCTCTCGAACTTGCCGACCCGGATGGCGTAGTCTTCATGGCGAAGGTGACCGGTACCGGACGAATCGTCGAGTTGATAACCGAAAGTGAGATCGTTTCCAAAAACCCTGACACAGAGCCAATGCTTACGGTCGTACAGGTACTGCCATCGGGTAAAAAAATGGACCTGATCGTTGAAAAGCTGAGCGAACTGGGTGTCGACCGCCTGGTTCCCGTCTTCGGCGACAAGTCGGTGGCGCGTCCGGCAGCGGGGGCAGGAAAACTTCAGCGGTGGCGCCGTGTCGCCAGGTCCGCCGCCGCGCAGTCGAAACGCGAACGTGTCATGTCCGTCGAAGAGCCACTAACCCTGCGTCGATGGCTGGATGAAGAACCGGGTCTGTTTTATGTGCTCTCAACCGAGGCGGAGGGTAAGCCTTTGGGGCAGGCCCTCGAAGGCAGCAGGATACCGGTGACGCTGGTAATCGGTCCCGAAGCGGGTTTCAGCGATGCCGAGCTCGAT
>JBBAAB010000263.1:0-3063 GCA_041658445.1 Thermoleophilia bacterium | reverse complement strand
GCCAGGGCCACGGTAACGATAGTGCGCCAGCTTCTCGTCGGCCAGCCGAATTCATAGAGAGCCACAACCAGCAGCGTTATGAATGCCAGGTTAGGCACATAGAAAAAGCGGCTATTGACAAGGTAACTGCCCATGCCATCAATAAAAAATGATGAATATGTCGGCGCAACTGAAGCTGCAAAAAGGATGATCAGCAGCAGGATGATGCGGCGCGCCTGCCCCGACGCCTGCTTCCACCTGGTGACGACCAGCACGAAAGCGATCAGGTAGAAGAAACCGATGAATGCGGCCATCAGGAGTATGGTGCTGCGCGAGGTCAGGATCTGGTCGAGCGGCGCCATCATTGCCATGATCGTATGGGCCGGGGCGCCCAAGTTGGGAAGCCCGAACTGCCGTACTTCCTTGTATCCTCCAATTCCACCGAGGATGAGAAGGCGCAGGATGAACAGGAAACCGATCAGTGCGAAGAAGGGGGATACCCTGATGAAGCTTCTCACGGTTCGTTTCTTGATGCCGGTTTTATCCCTGTTTTCAACGGGTGTCCCGCCGGGCGGAAACTCCGTAAACATAAGGTCCAGCGCCGGGATCAGAATCAGGAGTATGATTCCCGACTCCTTGCTCAGAAAAGCAGCCGCGGCGGACAACAAAGCCGCTGCATAGGCAAGACGGCTTTTATTCTGAATCGTCACTGAGTAGAGACAAAGGGTCAGCATTATAAAAAAGAGGACCGAGGCATCGAAGCGTCCGTCGGACCAGGTGACAGCTTCGGGCGCCAGGGGCGTGAGCACGAACAAAAGCGAAGCCATGAAGGAAACCAGCCTGGAAATTGAAAGACGAGTAAGGAACCAGTACAGGAAGAAGGCGCTGCCGGTGTGCAAACCAACGTTGATTAGATGTGACGGCAGGCCCTCGAGGCCGAAGAAACGGTATTGAAACCAGTACAGGAAGAAGGGGATGGGCCTCACAAAGGTGGGCGAACAGACCTCGAACAGGCGCCAGAGCTCAGATACGGGCAATTGATATAAGCGGTTTATCTCGGAGAAGTCGTCACCTAGCAGGGTGTTGTTGAGGATCGACCAGTATGCGCAAATAGCGGTCAATGACAACGCGGCAAAGACGAGTAGGCCATACAGGTAAGGGTTTGAGGCGGTTTTTCCTCCGGGCTGCGGCAATCGGTTTATTGACATAGTCGAAGTTCCCTTTCCTTTCCGGCAGGCAATCGATTCAGTATACCAGCTGCGGTTGTATCTTTAAAAAATGAATCATTTGTTTCTGGACGGCATACCTGCCTGCTGTTACCATTGGAGTCGTGGTCAAAAGAGAGAATTCACAACCCGAAGACAATGAAACCGGGCATGCTCCAGACGTATCCGTCATCATCGTTAACTGGAACCTGCGGGATTTTTTGCGCCGCTGCCTGGTGAGCATTCGTTCCCAGAGCGGTAATCTGACAGTAGAGACGATCGTGGTGGACAACGCATCCGGTGATGGAAGCACCGGGATGATGGAGAAGGAATATCCCGAAGTATCAAGGATAATAAACAGTGAAAACGCCGGATTCGCCAGGGCGTGCAATCAGGGTATAAAGGAAGCGGGCGGAAGGTATCTGTTTCTGCTGAATAATGACGCTGAATTACTGGAAGGGGTCCTGTCGTCCCTGGTGGGCTTTATGGATGCGCATCCGGAGATCGGCGTCTGCGGACCCCGCGTAGTCAACAGTGACGGAACGCTCCAGATTCAGTCAAAGGGTTTTTATCCGTCGATTCCGCGTATTGCAGGACAACTCTTATTGCCGGGCTATTCCAGGCACCCGGGTGGCCGGTCTCTCGGGCTGTATGAATTCAACGATGACATGAAGATAAAGGAATTCGACTGGTTGAGCGGTTGCGCCCTGCTCGTACGCCGCAAGGCGGTTGAGGATGTCGGGCTGCTGGATGCCGGGGTTTTTATGTACTGCGAAGATATTGATTGGTGTTACAGGATGAAACAGGCCGGCTGGAAGGTGGTTAATCTTCCCCAGGCAAACGTGCTTCATTTCGGGGGGCAGAGTATGAAGCTTCAGAAGGGCGCGATCGTTGGTTCTCACGCAGCCGGACTGGCGGCTTTCTATGCCAGGTATCATTCCAGGCCTGCGACCACCGTATTGCGTATCATTCTCTCAGCGGGATATGTGGTACAGGCGATCGGATGGATGCTGGCCGCAGCCGTCGGACGGCGCGAGGGCATTGATAAGCTCAAGCGCCTGTTTTCGCATGGGCGCGGGCGAGCGGCTAAATGAAGATCGCGATTTATTATCCCTGGGTGTACCTGCGTTCCGGCGTGGAGCGGATGATAATGGAGCTGGCCCGGCGAAGCCGGCATGACTGGACCATCTTTACGAGCCATTATTACCCGGAGCAGACTTTTCCCGAGTTTGGAGAGCTGGATATCGTCGAGCTTTCCAAGGTCCCGGTGAGCCGCGGTTATTCCGCCGTAAGCCATGCCGCCCTGACCATCATCAGGCAGAAGATCGATCTCGACGGGTTTGATGCCATGGTGGTCTCATCCGAGGGACTCGGTGACTTCATCACGTTCCGCAACCACAGCGTCCCCGTTATCTGTTATTGTCACACACCGTTGAAGGTCATCCATGATCCGTTCGTCCGCCGGAAATACCTCAACGAGAACCCGCGCATGAAAGTGCCATTTCATATTTTTTCGGGGGTTTTCAAGTTCTTTGACCGCATTGCCTGGAAGCGATATGAGTATGTTTTTTGCAACAGTGAAGAGGTGCGCAATCGTATCCTGAAGGCCCGGCTGGCTCCGGCGGAAAAAGTGGAGGTCTTGAGCCCGGGGCTGGACGTGGAATCCATTCGCCCGACCTGGGAATACAAAAGATATTTTGTCGTGGTGGGCCGCATCAAGTGGTGGAAGAACATTGAGCTGGCAATCGAGTCATTTCGCGAGTTCAAGCGGCGTTATCCCCGATATGCCGACTTCAAGCTTGTCGTAAGCGGCCAGGTTGAGCCGAAAAGCGAGGAATATCTGAAGATGCTCACCCGTATCGCTGGCGATTCCGGTGAT
>JBBAAB010000262.1:0-3063 GCA_041658445.1 Thermoleophilia bacterium | reverse complement strand
TGGCGCCCGGCAGCTATTACACGGGTGACCTGATACTGGCTGATATCGGTATTCCCGAAAGTTGCTCGGTCTCTGCTGACCATTTCCTGATCGATCCGGATGTGCTGGCTGCTATCGTCCCGCCAAAAATGGATTACGACCACAAGTTCAGTGTCGGGCGTGTTCTTGTCGCCGGCGGCTCCACGGGACTGTCCGGCGCCGCATGTATGGCGGCAGAATCGGCACTCAGGGCCGGCGCCGGCGTTGTAACCGCGGCGGTCCCCGCAAGCCTGAACCACGTTTTCGAAGGAAACCTTCTGGAAGTCATGACTCTGCCACTGGCGGACAACGGCGCGGGACGCCTGGCCACGGCCGGGCTGGAAAAACTCCTTGACGCCTCGGAGTCAGTCGATTGCATCGCCCTCGGGCCAGGTCTGGGCAGAGATCCTGGCAGCGCCTCCCTGGCGGTGAAATTCATGGCAGCCTGCGAGAAACCAGTGGTTCTCGACGCCGACGGACTTAACGCTTTCGCCGGAAAAGCCGGCGCTCTGAAGAAACGGCGCTCGGCTACCGTGCTTACCCCGCATGCCGGCGAGCTCGCAAGCCTTCTTGATGTACCGACAGCCGAAGTGACCGCCGGCCGGCTTGGGCACGCCCGGGCAACCGCCAGAAAAACAGGCGCCGTCGTCGTTCTCAAGGGTTCATCAACGATAATCACGGATGGGAAAACAACCCTGTTGAACCCCACGGGCAACCCGGGGCTGGCAACCGCCGGTTCGGGAGATGTACTCACAGGCGTGATCGCCTCGCTGCTGGCCAAGGGACTCGACCCCCTCATCGCAGCCGGCGCCGGTGTCTTTCTCCATGGTCTGGCCGCCGACATGGCGGCGGATGACCTCGGTAAGGACAACCTGATAGCATCAGACCTGATAGAATATCTGCCGCTGGCATTCGCCAGTCTGGGTGAAGAGGACCATGAAGACCAATTCCACGGCTAACGGAAAGGACCGGCCTTGAAAGATCTGACCGCCGCCGACATCATGAAGAAAAACGTAGTGACAGTGAGGAAGGATACCACGGTAGAAGACCTGGCCAAACTGCTCTCGAAACACAAGATCAGCGGCGCACCCGTGGTCAACGACGACAATCAGATCGTCGGCATCGTCTCCGAGGAAGACCTGGTCTCGCTGGATGCCGACATCCATTTTCCGCACTACTTCCAGTTCCTCGACAGCGTCATCTTCCTGGAAAGCACGAAGAAGTTTGAAGAGCGGGTTCGCAAGGCAGCGGCAACCGCGGTCGCGGACATCATGATCACCGACGTGATCACGGTGCAAAAGGACACGCCGGCCCACGAAGTTGCAACCGTCATGACCGACAGGAAGGTCAACCGCCTGCCCGTGCTGGATCGAGACGTACTGGTGGGGATTATCACGCGGGCCGATCTGGTTCGGGCCATCTCCGGGAGGTAACACGTGCGTCGAGCGCTGGCCACGATCGACCTCGAATGCGTTCGCCATAATGTGAACGCCCTGCGTCAGCGTCTCTCGAGGGGTTGTTCCCTGATGGCCGTGGTCAAGGCCAACGGCTATGGACACGGCGCCGTGCAGGTGGCCAGGACCAGCATCGACGCGGGTGCAACCACCCTGGGTGTTGCGACAGCCGTCGAAGCGGTGGAGCTCAGGGAGGCTGGTCTATCCTGCCCGATCGTGATCCTCGGCCCCCTCACTAGTGCTGAAGCACAAACGGCCATCGACTGTAGCGCGGAGGTCATCCTCTGGACCCCGGCGTTTCTCAAGACCCTCGTCCACTTGAATTACGATAAGGACAGCCAGCTCGGCGTACACGTCAAACTCGACACCGGCATGCGCCGCCTGGGTGTCTATCCCCGCCGGCTTCCCGATCTTCTTGACCTGATCGAGTCAGAGCCAGCGGTGAAACTTGTCGGCCTGATGACCCATTTTGCCACCGCGGACGAAGACGACGAAGATTTCCTCAGCTACCAGCTTGGCGTCTTCGAGGAAGCCACACAGGTAGTCCTGCGCACCGGCACCAGGGCCAGCTACCATTGCGCGAACAGCGCCGCGACACTGCGTTATCCGGAATCTCATTTTGACATGGTCAGGTGCGGCATCGCCATATACGGACTCTCGCCCTTCCAGGGAGACGCGGCCTCAGACGGCCTGCGGCCGGCGCTTGCCCTAAGCTCTTACCTCGCCGACATCAAGCCTCTGATCGAAGGCGACGCGGTCGGTTACGGCCGAACCTGGACCGCCCCGGCAACCACAACGATCGGCGTTGTCCCCATAGGCTACGGCGACGGCTTCAGCCGGCGTCTCTCAAACCAGGGACGCGTTCTCATCAACGGCAGCTCGTATCGCATCGTTGGAAGGGTCTCCATGGACCAGATCACTGTCGACCTCGGTCCCGCGCCGGAGATACAGGCCGGGGCTGAAGTCTCGCTTATAGGAAGCCAGGGTGATGATGCCATAACCGCCGAAGAGATGGCTCTCATGCTGGACACGATCAACTATGAGATCACCTGCAACATCTCCTGCCGGGTGGAAAGAAGGTATACGGAATAAAAATAGATCCTGCGACAGCGGCGATCTCGACGGCTCGGGATTTCCTTGCGGATTCCGGAGTCAGGACCTGGCTCGTGGGAGGAACCGTACGCGACCTCCTGCTGGAGAGAGAGCCCGACGATATCGACCTGGTCACGGATGGACCTCCTGAAGAAACAGCGCGGCGCTTCGCCGACAAAATCGGGGGCAGCTACTTCCAGCTCTCCGAGGAGTTTCAAAGCTGCCGCGTGATAACCGGCGATCGCCACAATACTTACGACTTCGCTTCCCTTCGCGGTACCGGCATCGAGGCCGACTTGAGGCAGCGCGACTTTACCGTGAACGCCATCGCGGCCAGGCTTGCCGATGGAGAAATAATCGACCCTCTGGGCGGACTCACGGACCTGGAGGCCCGCCAGCTTGTTCCCGTCGACGATGCGATCTTCGACCACGACCCGCTAAGGCTTCTGCGCGCAGTACGCCTGGAGAAAGAGCTGGGTTTCAGAATTTCCAGAGAGCT
>JBBAAB010000261.1:0-3067 GCA_041658445.1 Thermoleophilia bacterium | reverse complement strand
ACCGGAACCGGTCACGATATCGACATTACCGACCCCGCCTCGGTCGCTTCACTGATAGTGGACATCAGGCCGGACCTGGTAATAAACTCAGCCGCCTTCACCAATGTGGACGGCTGTGAAGCGCAGAAAGAACTATGCTGGTCTGTTAACGCCGATGGGGCCGGCAACATCGCGCGGGCCTGTGCTACCCTCGAAGCGTTGGAATTCGGCGCAATCGGCAAGGCTCCGGTTATCATGATCCACGTCAGCACTGATTATGTATTTGACGGCACTAGGGGCGAGGCGTACACCGAGAACGATCCGGTGGCGCCGGTGGGTGAATATGGCCGCAGCAAGCTGGCCGGCGAGGAGCAGGTGCGCGAGGCGTTGCCGCAGCGGCACATCATCGTGCGCACAGCCTGGCTTTTCGGTGACAACGGGGCTAATTTCGTAAAAACCATGCTGAAGCTCGGACGTGAGCGCGATCATCTCAAGGTGGTAAACGACCAGACCGGCTCTCCGACCTACGCGGGACATCTCGCGATCGCGCTCAGGGAGCTGGCGGAAACTCGTCTGGACCACCCCGGCGTCTATCATATGACCAACAGCGGCCAGTGCACATGGTATGAGTTCGCGGCCGAGATCTTCAGGCTGGCCGGCGTGGACATCGACCTGCAGCCGACAACGACCGCCGAATTCGGCGCCCCCGCCCCAAGACCCGCCTTCTCGGTGCTTGCCAACACGCGGGCGCCCGAGATCCGCCTGCCCCACTGGCGCGATGGGCTGATAGAATGTCTCACGGCGCTGGATGAACTCCGAGTTGACAAGATTTGAGAAGAGGCAGATCCTGCGTCGCTCAGTAGGACAGACAGAAGTTTGTAAGACAGATAACTTGTTGATGGAGGATTTAGCTTGAAGATACTCGTAACCGGGGGCGCTGGCTTCATCGGCAGCAATTTCATACGTTTGATTTTCAGCAAACATCCCGGCTATGAGGTCATCAACCTCGACAAGCTGACCTACGCGGGCAACCTGGACAACCTCAAGGATATCGAGCCCAACCCCAATTACCGTTTTGTGCAGGGTGACATCTGTGACGAGGATGTGGTCGACAAAGTGATGGACAAGGTCGACGCGGTAGTCAACTTCGCCGCCGAGTCACATGTTGATCGTTCGATTGGAGGACCCGGCGACTTCATACAGACTGATGTTTTCGGTACTTATGTGCTGCTGGAAGCGGCGCGCCAGCATGGTGTCGGCCGCTACCTGCAGATAAGCACCGATGAAGTATACGGCAGCATAAAGGACGGATCGTTCGTAGAGACCGACATACTGGAACCCAGCAGCCCCTACTCGGCCAGCAAGGCCGGTGGCGACATGCAGGTTATGGCCTATCACACGACCTTCGGCCTGCCGACGCTCATCACCCGCAGCTCCAACAACTTCGGCCCTTACCAGTACCCGGAAAAATTAATACCGCTGTTCACCACCAACGCCATGGAAAACCTTGATCTGCCTCTCTATGGCGCGGGTACAAACGTGCGCGACTGGATCTACGTGACGGACAATTGCGACGCCATCGATATCGTCCTGCACAAAGGAGAGGTAGGTCAGATTTACAACATCGGCGGCGGCAACGAGCGGGACAATATCTATATCACGAAGAAGATCCTGGAGATCCTCGGAAAGCCGGAGTCTCTTGTCAGGCAGGTAGCCGACCGGCTCGGCCACGATTTTCGGTATTCGATCGACTGCAGTAAAGTCCGGGCCCTGGGGTGGAAGCCGTCGTTTGATTTCGATGACGCCCTCAAAGAGACCGTCGACTGGTATGTCAACAACCGCTGGTGGTGGGAGAAGATAAAGAGCGGCGAGTTTGAGGAATATTACCGGGATATGTACGAGAAGCGATAGACAAAAACCCGGTAACGTTTTCCTTTAATCGACCAGCACTCCGCCAGGCCCGTACTTGTAGTCCAGCACGCCGCCTATGGTCCTGACCTGCCCCTCCTGCACCCCGATCTCCTTGGACTCCAGCGGGTTCAGCTGCCTGGCCCTCCTGATGCTTTCTACCGCCATGTCAAGATTCTTCGTGCTCACGTAAAGACGGGACTGGTTCAGATATATCCTGTAGTTGTTGGGCTCGATGTCTCTGGCCTTGAGAAGCAGCGCCTCGGCTTCGTCGACCCTGCCCTGGCCCTGCGCGGCGATCGCCTGCAGGATAAGCGGCTCGGCTTCGATCTTCCAGACATCATAGCTCCTGGCTGACTTCGCCGTTTTTTCCATCTCGGCATACTTGCCGCCGAGCGTCATGTTGCCCTGTTGGGCGAGAGCGCTGATTACCCTGGTCTGTTCGTTGGCGCTCTCAATGCGGGTCTCAGAAAACAGGAAGAGGATTACCAGCACCATCGCACCCAGGCACATGCCACCGCAAGCCCATCTCAAAACCGATGTTTTGCCCAGACTGAAACCTTTGGCAGCATTCTCATCGCTAACCTGCGCCACACTCTCGCCTGAGGCCTCAGCCCGGGACAGCATCCCGTATCGCAACAGCGCTCCCGCAAACATGGAGAACGATAGAAAGACCACGGGCATCTGCCAGTCCCAGTCGAACTGGGCATGTATCACAAGTGCCAGTGAGGCCGCGAAAAAGGCTCCGTAAATCTCGCGGTGCCTGCTGTGGCCCAGAAAGCGCAGATCCTTGATGGCGATCACTATGAACAGGACAAAGAAAGCGACGAGCAGTCCGGCGCCGACGAGACCCAGCTCCGCCAGAGCGTCAAAGAATATCGAGTGGCCGTTTTTGACGGGCATGTCATATATCTTGCCGGACGCGTCGGTAAAGCCGGGACGGTTCTGCATCCAGCTGACCGCCCATGTAGCCGCGCCAGTGCCACTCAGCGGATGTGCCGAAAAAGTGTCGAAGCTTACCTTGTATTCCTGAAATCTTTCAGATTGGAGGCTGAACAGCCTCTCCTCCGCCGTCTGCGCGGCTTCGATCCTCTTCGCTTCGGACGATCCTATCTGCGCGCTGATCTTTGACACTGGATTTCCATATTTGGCGACATAAAGACCGCCGATGAGGACGACA
>JBBAAB010000260.1:0-3070 GCA_041658445.1 Thermoleophilia bacterium | reverse complement strand
ATCGGGGAATCGAGTTACCACGACCTGTACGGGTTGAAGGAAAAACGCCTGCACGAAGTGGATTTCCGCCTGGCGGCTCTGCTGTTGGAGCGAAAACTTCCGGACGCCGACGGCAACCTCAAGCCCTGGCTGTTCCCGCAGTTGACCGGCATCGTCCGGCGCTGGCGCGAGGAGTGTCTCACCTGCAAGGACAACGCCTTCCCGCAGATGCTCCTGATGGTGGAGTTTGCCAACAATGCGGCCGAGAAGATCTACCAGGCCATCGTGGCTTCCACTCCCGAAGAGAAGACCCTGCTGCCCATCCTGCGCCCATTCGATACGCTCGGCTCCACCCGCTACGTGGACTTCGACACCGCCCGAGATGTGTACCGCACCCGGCCGGATAAGTGCCACATTTCGCACGTGGTGCTCGACAGCGGCTGGGAGGCCAAGCTGGCCGAGACGCTCGAAGAAATGAATGAGGTGGTCTGCTACGCCAAGAACTTCCAACTTGGCTTTGCCATCCCCTACACGCTGGACGGCCAGGAACATTCCTATGTCCCCGACTATCTCATCCACTTGGACGACGGCCGCGGGCCGGATGACTTGCTGCAACTGATCCTGGAGGTCAGCGGCGAGGCAAAGAAAGAGAAGGCTGCCAAGGTTTCGACGGCGCGTAATTTGTGGATTCCGGCAGTCAACAACCGCGGCGGCTTCGGGCGCTGGGCGTTCATAGAGATCGTGGACCCGTGGGATGCAAAGAATACCATCCGGGCTTTTTTGCACGGCGAGAAAGTGGATGGAGTTGGATCGTTATTAAGCAAGAACGACTAAAGTCGTTACTACGGTCAAATGGAGTGTAGTGACGACTTCAGTCGTCAATTTACAACCATGCCTTACGAATATCGGACACTCACCTCTGAACAACGCGAAGAACTCGAGCGTCAAAGAAAAGCGCTCGGATTTCCTCTGCACGCGCCGCCACATCCGTTTCGCGAGGCGGGTTACTACTTGATCACAGCTGCCAATTTCGAGCATGCGCACATCATGTTCGCGCCCGAACGGCGTACCGAATTCGAGAGGCGGCTTGTGGCTGCCTTGCAAGAGATACAGGCTGATATCGTCGGTTGGACGATCCTAGCCAACCATTATCACGTGCTGGTTGGCGTTGAATCGCTCGATCAGATGTCGGCCGCGCTCAAGCAACTGCATGGCGTGACTTCACGAGAATGGAATTTGGCCGATGCCCTGACCGGCAAACGACGCGTCTGGTATAAGTTTGCCGACCGGGTAATCCGCGATAATGCCCATTATTTTCGGGCGCTCAACTATATCCATTTCAACCCGGTCAAGCATGGATATGCGGTTGATGCTTATGATTGGCCATGGTCGAGCCTGTCTTTATACCTCGAGGACCAAGGAAGCGATTGGTTGCGCGAGAAGTTGCGTATCTTCCCGCCCGGCGATTTTGGCAAAGGCTGGGATGATTGAACCTAAACAACCCTGACGACTAAAGTCGTCACTACGGTTTGTAACTACGGTTTGTTACTACGGTTTATAACTACGGTTTGTAGTAACGACTTTAGTCGTTCATTGCGAGGAACCTTATGGCCCGTAAAGAAACCACCCCCACCCCCATCTCCTCCCACACCCACGCTGACACGCGTCCCAACATCCCCACCGAGGAACTGCGTGATTTCATCGCCGAGGACGAGAAGCAGCCCAAGACCGTGCTCTACCCGCGCGACCCATCTCTCGACCCACAGTTGGTCTGGAAGGGCAAGGACGAGCAGGACGCGCAGGATTTAGCCGTGCCAGCCGTGCCGGTCTACATCCAGGAGCACATCAAGCCGCAGGCGATTATCGAATTGGTGCGCCGTAGTAACGACTTAAGTCGTGAATTCCAGCCCATGCTCTTCGCCGACTTCAACGGCCTGCCTTTCGAAGAACGGGTGGACTTCTACCATCACGACCAGCGCTGGTCGAACCGCATGATCCTGGGCGACTCCCTGCTGGTGATGACCTCCCTGGCCGAGAAGGAGGGACTCAAGGGCAAGGTGCAGATGATCTACCTGGACCCGCCCTACGGCATCAAGTTCGGCTCGAATTGGCAAGTCTCGACCCGCAAACGCGAGGTGAAGGACGGCAAGGCTGAAGACGCCACCCGCCAGCCCGAGCAGGTGAAGGCCTTCCGCGATACCTGGCAGTTGGGCATCCATTCCTACCTTTCTTATCTACGCGACCGGCTGGTCGTGGCGCGTGACTTACTGACTGAAAGCGGAAGTATCTTTGTTCAAATTAATTCCGAAAACAGCCATCTCTTAAACTGTCTAATGGATGAAGTTTTTGGCAGCGAGAATTTCGTTGCCAATGTTATTTTTCGCAAGAAGAGTTTACCTCTTGGGGCAAAATATCTGGAGACAATGCACGACCACATACTTTTCTACGCTAAGGATAAAGAAAAACTAAAGTATCGCCAACTCTTTGATGAAAACGATGTTTCGCAAATTACGTCGCATGGCCCGTTTTCTCTATTCCCAGACGGACGTTTTCAAAAAATTAATGTGACCGATTTTAGAAGTAGAGAACATCCTGAAGGCACAAAATACTACCGTTTGTTTTCCACAATTGCCCCGTCCTATAGCCCACAAACAGATTTTCCATATGAGTTCGAAGGGAAGAAATATAACCCACCGAGCCGGGGATCATGGGTTGTAGATAAGGATAAATTGGAAAGAATTGTAAGGGCTAATCGTTTGCAGGAGGAAGGAAGTAGCCTAAGTTATCGATTGCTCTTTGAAGATTTCCCTTACAAGAAATTAACCAATTTTTGGTTAGAGACAGCAATATCTTACGAGAAAATTTACGTGGTTCAAACAACACCTGATATTGTTGCTCGTTGTATGCTGATGTCCACCGACCCTGGCGATCTGGTGCTCGACCCTACCTGCGGCTCCGGCACCAGCGCCTTCGTGGCCGAGCAATGGGGTCGGCGCTGGATCACGGTGGATACCAGCCGGGTATCCATCGCCCTGGCGCGCACCCGTCTCATGGCGGGCAGGTATCCGTATTACCTGCTGGCAGATTCCTA
>JBBAAB010000259.1:0-3094 GCA_041658445.1 Thermoleophilia bacterium | reverse complement strand
AACAAGGGCCTCCATGATATCCTCGCGCAGACGCCCTTTTTCATCCGTCAGGGTGTTACTGCCAATTTTGACTGCATGCAGGGATGTCAGAGCTTGTGTCCCTTCAGTTGTTGGGATTCAGTGCCTTATTGCCACCCGTATATTCTAACGCAGATCTGGACCACAGGGGACAGGCTCGGCCGGGAAGAACCGGACAACCTAGTTAAAAGGGGCGGCGAAAGGGGCGTGATTGCTGGCCTCCACCCGCTGGATGTCGGCTCCCAGGACCTGCAGCTTCTGCTCGAAGTTCTCGTAGCCCCGGTCAATATGGCCTATATGCCTGACTTCGGTAACGCCCGACGCCGCCAGTCCGGCCAGCACCAGACCGGCGCCGGCTCGCAGATCGGGACATTCCACAATGGTGCCCTCGAGGCGGCTTTGTCCGTGGACTACCGCGTGATGGCCGCTGGTTTGCACGCTGGCGCCGAGGCGGTTCAGTTCGTTGACAAAACCAAACCGGTTCTCGAAAACATTCTCGGTGACGATGCTGTGCCCCTTAGCCAGGGAGAGAAGGACGATCATGGGCGCCTGCAGATCGGTGGGAAAGCCCGGATGTGGCAGCGTGGCGATATCCGTGCTGCTGTATTCTCCTTCACCCTTGCAACTGACACGGTCGTCGAATTCCTTGATGTCGACGCCGATGGCCCTCAGCTTGCTGATGAATATCTCCAGGTGGAGCGGATTGATGCCCTCCACCTCGACCTCCCCCGCAGTAACCGCCGCGGCGATCATAAATGTGCCTGCCTCGACCCGGTCGGGAATGACGGTGTGGGTCGCCCCGCCAAGCTCTTCCACGCCGTCGATTATTATCGCATTGGAACCGGCGCCGCTGATACGGGCGCCCATGGACGTAAGAAACTTTGCCAGGTCGATAATCTCGGGCTCGCGGGCGGCGCTCTCGATGACGGTGCGGCCGCGCGCCATGCATGCCGCCATCATTACGTTCTCGGTCGCGCCGACACTGGGATATTCAAGGCTGATGACATCTCCGGTAAGTCCGTTGGTGGCAACATTGATAAAACCGTGATCCACACTGATGCGGGCGCCAAGCTTTTCGAGAGCCGCGAGATGGAAGTTGATCTGGCGGGGACCGATATTACAACCGCCGGGCATCGCGACACGGGCCCTGTGCAGCCTGGCCAGAAGCGGCCCCATAACCACGATTGAGGCGCGCATCTTGCGCACCAGCTCGTAGGGAGTTGTATGGGAAAGCGGTCCGGACGGATCGATGACAACGCCATCGGGCCCGATGGTCACATCGGCGCCGATCTCCCTGAGCACGTCCGCCATCGTATAGACGTCCTTGATCATGGGAACGTTGTGAAGAACTGTTTTTTCGGAGGAAAGCAGGGAGGCAGCCATAAGCTTAAGGGCCGAGTTCTTGGCCCCTGAAACCCTGACGCTGCCCACGAGGGGTATCCCACCGGATATGATGAATTTAGCCATCTGAAAGAATGTAGTTGGATGTCATGTATATTAAGTGGATCGGACCATTCTAGCATCCGCCACCGCCAACAACATCCGCCTAGGCCTTGCCGGCTACCTTGAGCCGGTTTGCAGCCCTCTTTCTGGATTGTTCGGCCCGATGGGTGTCGACTCCTTCTTCGCCGGCTCTCGCAAGATACTTTTCAGCCCTTTCCAGTGCCATTTCAGCGCGACTGGCATCGATCTCCGTAGCTTTCTCGGCGGTATCGACAAGCAAAAGGAGACGGTCGAATTGAACTTTCACATAACCGTTTCCAACGGCTAGAAACTCCCAGCCACCATCGCCGTTCTTATGCTTCACCCGGGCCTCTCCGGTAACGGTCCGGGACACGATGGGAGCGTGCCGGGGCAGTATGCCCAGCTCGCCCAGCTCGCCGGGGATTACGACCATTGCCACGGTCTCATTGATGATGAGACCTTCCGGCGTGACTATTTCACATTTCATGTCTGTAATTTCTTCCATATGCGTGACGCCCCTAGGCGGCTTCCTCCTCGCCGTCACCCGCCTCTGTTTCGGCTGCGGATTCCTGGGCGTTCTTGATTACCTCGTCGATACCACCGGCCATATAGAAGGCCTGCTCCGGAAGATCGTCGTGCTTACCTTCGATGATCTCCTTGAATCCGCGGACTGTCTCCTTGAGCGGAACATACACGCCGGGGCGGCCTGAGAATGTCTCGGCCACGTGGAACGGCTGCGACAGGAAGCGCTGCAGCTTGCGGGCACGGGTTACGGTGAGCTTGTCCTCGTCGGAGAGCTCGTCCATTCCCAGGATGGCGATGATGTCCTGTAATTCCTTGTAGCGTTGCAGGGTCTCCTGCACCCGGGTGGCAACAGCGTAGTGCTCTTCGCCCATGGCCGCCGGCGACAGGATGCGTGAAGTTGAATCCAGCGGATCCACGGCCGGGTAGATACCCATTTCCGATATGGCGCGGGAAAGGACGGTGGTGGCGTCCAGATGTGCGAAAGTGTTTGCGGGAGCCGGGTCGGTGAGATCGTCGGCCGGAACATATACTGCCTGCACCGACGTGATCGAGCCGTTCTTGGTCGAAGTGATGCGCTCCTGCAGCTCGCCCATCTCTGAGGCCAGCGTCGGCTGGTAGCCCACGGCGGAAGGCATGCGTCCCAGGAGGGCCGACACTTCCGAGCCGGCCTGTGAGAAGCGGAAGATGTTATCCAGGAAGTAGAGCACGTCCTGTCCCATCTTGTCGCGGAAATACTCGGCCATGGTCAGGGCCGTCAGACCGACGCGCAGACGCGCTCCCGGCGGCTCGTTCATCTGTCCGTAGACCAGGCAGGTCTTGCCGAGAACGCCAGACTCGGTCATTTCCAGATAAAGGTCGTTACCTTCGCGGGTACGCTCACCCACGCCGGAGACGACGGAAACGCCACCGTGTTCCTTGGCGATGTTGTGGATCAGTTCCATGATAAGAACGGTCTTGCCCACACCGGCGCCGCCGAAGAGGCCGGTCTTGCCGCCCTTGACGTACGGGGCGAGCAGATCGATGACCTTGATGCCGGTCTCAAAAACCTGGTCTGTCGGCTCAAGGTCCTCGAAAGAGGGAGCTTCGC
>JBBAAB010000258.1:0-3096 GCA_041658445.1 Thermoleophilia bacterium | reverse complement strand
CCAATATCGATCAGGATGCCGGCGCGCTGGGTGCGGCGGCCCTGGCGGCCGTCGGGTGTGGCATGTGGAGTGACTTCCATCGGATTGACGAGATCCACAGAGTCGAGGAGGTGGTCCAACCGAATGCGAAGAACAACCGCAAGTATGAAGAGCTTCTGCCCATCTTCGCTCTTGCAACAGAGTATCAGTCCAAGCTCAGCGAAGCTCTGCACGCGATTGAATCGTAGCCGACCTTGGGTAGGATCCTTCCCAAAGGGCTAAGCCTTCACTCTTCTTACCAATCGTTCCTGAGGAAAGGGCAATCGCATGAAACTCGGGCTCTTCACAGCAACGTTCCTTGATCTGAAGTTGGAAGAGGTGTTGAACCTGGCATCCGGGCTGGGCTACCAGGCAGTCGAGATGCCCGCCTTTGCCAACAACCCGCACCTGGATATCGAGACCGTCGTCAAGGGGAGTGCGGCTGTCGAGTTGAGGCGGCAGGTCGAGGCCCACGGGCTGATCATCTCGGCACTGGCGAACCATCCTGAGGGCCAGATCGTTCTGGGACCCTACGGCAAGGATACGGATGCGATCTTCAAGGGCACCAAGGAAGAGAAGATCAAGTTTGGGACCGAGCGCATGATCAAGACCGCCCAGGCAGCCAATGCGCTTGGGGTGCCCGTGGTGACCGGGTTCATCGGCTGTGAAAACTTCGGCCGGTTCTTCCCCTGGCCCTACTCCAAGGGCTGGTCGGACATGGAAGCCGAATTCGTCGAGCGCTGGAGTAAGATCCTGGACAAGTTCGGCGAATACGGCGTCAAGTTCGCTCACGAACCTCACCCCAACGAGCTTGTCTATAACGTGGAAACGGCACTGCGAGCGGTTGAACTGATGGGGGGTCGCAAGGAGTTTGGCTTCAACTTCGACCCAGCCAACCTCATCTATTTAGGGCTCGATGTGGAAAACTTCATCGATGCCCTCAGCAAGCACATCTTCCACGTGCACGCCAAGGATGGTGAAATCGTCTCGCACAATGTCGGGCGTTCGGGAGTGATCCCACAGGGCGACTGGCAGCGCCTCGGCCGCGGGTTCCGCTTCCGGATCCCGGGCTGGGGTTCCGTGCCCTGGAGGAAGGTGATCACGGAGCTTTCCCTGATCGGCTACGACTACGTGATGAGCTACGAGCACGAAGACGTCACCATGAGCAGGCACGACGGCATCACCAAGACGATTGCCTACTTGAAACCACTGATGATCGAGAACCCGTACGAAGGGCGGAACGACGTCCTGTTCAACTGAGGCCGACCGAAAGGAAGGAAGGAACATCATGGCAGCCACAATGAAGGCGGCGGTCGTCGAGAAGCCTGAGGTGATCACGATCAAGCAGGTGCCCGTTCCCGAGATCGGAGACACCGATGTCCTGATCAAGGTGAAATACACCGGCATCTGCGGCACGGATTGGAGCATCTATACGGGCAAGTACTCGGCGGACAAGCTCCCCCTCATCGCCGGGCACGAGTTCTCGGGCGTCATCGCGCAGGTCGGGAAGAAGGCCCGCGGGTTGAAGGAAGGCGACAGGGTCACAGCCGACATCAACATGTCGTGCGGCATCTGCTTCTACTGCCGCCAGGGCCAGAAGCTGATGTGCCGCGACTTCCATCAGCTGGGGATCCACGTGGACGGCACCTACGCCGAATACGTGAAGGCCCCCTTCGACCAGGTGCACAAGCTGCCGGACTCACTCAGCTTCCTGGCCGGCGCCTTCATCGAGCCGCTCTCCTGTGTCATCCATTCCTCGAAAGCCGCCAGGGTGACACACGGAAGCTCGGTGGCTGTGATCGGCAGCGGCCTGGGCGTCTTGCACGGGCTGCTGGCGCGGCTGCGCGGGGCGGCGCCGGTCATCGTGATCGGCCACAACGCCAAGCGCCTCGCCATCGCCAAGGAGATGGGAGTCGACGTAACGATCAATATCCAGGATGGCAAGGACCCGGTGGCCGAGGTGAAGAAGCTCACCGACGGCCGAGGGGCGGACTTCGTCGTCGAGGCCGTCGGAACCCCCGCCACCTACACGCAGGCGTTCGCCATGCTGCGTCCCGGCGGGACGCTGGCCGCCTTCGGCATCTGCGCCCCGGACGACATCATCCCGGTACACCCCTTCGACCTCGTGCTGGGGGAGAAGACGGTGGTGGGCTCCTGCGCCGGGGTGGGAACGGACTGGACAGACGCCATCGCGCTCCTGGCCGCCGGCCACATCAAGCCCGAAAGCATGTTCTCCATGATCGTGCCCGTGGAGGAGCTGGAGAGCGCGCTGAAGCAGCTGCGCACGGACCCGACTCTGATCAAGGTGTTCGTGTCCACCGAGATTTCCCAGCGGGAAATCCTCTCAACCTAGGAGAATGACCGCCATGACCGCACACCGACCGCTGGTGTCTATGAATTTGATCAGCACCAAGCTGGACATTGAGAAGGCGATCCGCGCCTATCACAAGGCGGGGTACGACGGTATCGGCCTCTGGTACGACCAGGTGCGTGACTTCGGAGTGGAGCGCACCCTTGCGCTGCTGCAGGAGGTGCCCCTCAAGGTCACGCACCTCATCTATGCCGGACCCTTCAACCAAACGAGCGAGGGGGAGTATCGCTCGGCACGCGAGGCCGACCGGGAGACGCTGCGCGTTGCCGGGAGGCTGGGCGCCGATACGGTCCTTGCAATGACCGGAGCCATCAACGGCCTGGGCCAGAACGAAGCGTTCCGGCAGCTGGAGCGGAGCCTTCGCGATCTGGTCGACACCGCCGCGGAAAGCAAGGTGAGCATCGGGCTTGAGCCACTGCACTATGTATTGAAGAACGACTCGTTTCTCTTCACGCTTGCTGACGCGATGGACATCATTGAGAGGATCAACCATCCTGCCCTGGGCGTGTTCATCGACGTCTATCACATCTGGCACGAACCCGGGCTCCTGGAGACCCTGAAGAGGACCAAAGGGAGAATCGTCGGCTGCCACATCTGTGATTTCAGGCAGCTGAACCGATCTGTCTACGACCGGGTCCTGATGGGAGACGGGGTCATTCCCGTCCGCCAGATCCTTGAAGCGCTGAAGGAGCAAGGCTGGGATCGAT
>JBBAAB010000257.1:0-3103 GCA_041658445.1 Thermoleophilia bacterium | reverse complement strand
TGCCTTGCGGGTCCGTAGGGGCAGTGGCCAGTTGCGCACCCTGGGTTCCGTTGTTCATGGCATATGCCATTACCGTGCCGCCGTTGACCGGGCCTTTGACCGCCGTGCCGCCGATCGTGGTGTTGCCTCCGCCACCGGTCACGGATGGGGATGTGACGCCCCCGTTCTCTCCACCGCAGCCGAACAATACAAGCAGAAAACCAATCAAAAGAGTAAAAGATAAGGACACCTTCGGACTACGAAAATTTTCCATTCTGAGCCTCCATTGAATTTTATTTATACCAAGTATTCGATCAGCATAAATGCCAGAAAGCTGGGGATGCATATATGACAGGGATATCCCCGTTATGTGATTTATTTACATCAGCCTTCACATAGCTGAACTTAGTCGCAAAGACCGCATCTATGGAGAAATCCGCTTTATAGTTATTTCCAAACGGCTCAAAATACCAAGCTCAGAGTTCGAATACCGTAGCACCGCCTCCACCATTCATATGCGCTTGAAAAATGTCTTGTTTAAGGCATTTTTTCTTGCTCGAAAACTCGACAGGCGGCGGGAATCGAACTTTCATTCCAGCAAGAAAAACTGGAACGGCCGATATTGTATTCCTCAGCAGCAAGCGCCCGTATTATTATCATTATCGCAGCCACATGTAGGCTCACCACCCGTGATCATTCCCGCGATGATCGCGGCGGCGCAGCCCACGCCGGAATCCACTGCGATTGCATCGAATTCGCAATTCAGCGCACATGCCCCGCATTCCATACAACGGTCTCGCTCCGTTATCGAAGCCCGTTTGTCTTTCATAACAAAAACGCCGTGCGGACAAACTTCCACGCACCTGCCACAGCCCGTGCAACTTTCAATGTCATACTCCAGCGTGGTGACATTTGCCAGGTATTTCATACGATGCCCCATTCGTTCAGCTTGAAGATGGCCAGCAGCAGAAGTGACACGGTAGCCGCGAGGATGTAGAGCGGCATGGCGATCTTCAGCTCCTTCTTCACTCCGGACATGCCGGTATAGGTTGTGGACCCGGTGAATTGAAGCGCGATATACGAACTTGCCGCCGGAAAGAGCAAAAAGGTAAAAACACGCAGCAACACATCATCTTGGGAATCCGCAAACACCGGGGCAAGTGATGCCAGAAAGACCGTGGTAAACCCGGCAATCCAACCTTTAATCGCGAAAGACCGGAACGGGATAAATGGAAGCAGCGCCGGCGTGATCAACGCGCCTGCAATAATGGCGACCAGGCCGAGCAGCAGAAACGGCAGACCGCCGCTCCAGGCGCTGGAAAACAATATCCCGTCGCGCTGCAGACCGAAAAGGAAAAGAACTCCCGCCGCGAACCACGGGTATTTCTTAATGGTGGGGTTGATCTCCATCGGGGTGAGCACCAGCCGATCTAAAATTGTGAAGCTGACGGTGCTCATCTCCCTTGTCTTTTTATATCCGGAGTGAATATAGGCGGGGATTTCCGACGCCCGCACCGGGCCGAACGAGACCTTGAACCCTGTCCGCCTCCGCACCTCGGCCGCGTTAACTCCCACCGCTCCAAGCTGGGGAAGCATGAGACGCCGGTGATAGACCACGCTATCGAGCCGTGTCTCAACGATCCGCTTGACCAGCTCTTCCGTGCCGAAAGTGCCTTTGCCCGCCGCGCACCAGACGTTGATGCCCTTCGTGTCCAGAACCAGTATCCAGAGGTTCAGACCTTTTAGCTCCTGTCTCAGTGCATCGAAGCTAAGTTTATAATTGGCGCTTACAAGGACGCCGGCGTTCGCGTCGGGCTCGCCGAAAGCGTACAGGCCTGGAGAAACAAGATACCTGTCTCTAAAGCCGCTGACTCTGGACTTGAGATGCTCCCAGCGCTCGGCCCGACTGATGTCTGCCGAGACCTTGCTGACAATCATGGGAGGGGCAGCCCCGGTCCCAATATGCCGGGGGAACGATACCCTCTCCATGCCTCCTTGCAGGATCAGGTCGGCAGTGAGAGCCGAGGGTTTCTTGTCCATTCCTGGAGACATCTCAACCTTCCGTTCGAATGATTTGTACTCATTATCAACCGGAAGCCGCAGGCCCGGCCTCCCCAAAATACCGCCGCTGGAACCAGAACGCCACGTTTACCAGCCCGATCATCACCGGCACTTCCACCAGCGGTCCGACGACCCCTGCAAATGCCGCTCCGGAGTTCAGGCCGAAGACAGCCACGGAAACGGCGATGGCCAACTCGAAATTGTTGCTGGCGGCCGTAAAGGCCAGCGTGGTGGACTTGCTGTAGTCGGCTCCCACCTTCTTGCCCATGAAGAAAGAGACGACGAACATCACGACAAAGTAGATCCCCAACGGTATGGCGATCAGCACCACGTCAAAAGGTATTTGCACGATCAGGTTGCCCTTGAGGCTGAACATCACCACGATCGTGAACAGCAGCGCCACCAGGGTGATGGGGCTGATCTTTGGCACGACCGTGGCATGGTAACGCTCCCGTCCCAGCAGCCTCACTCCGATCAGGCGGGTGATGGCACCGGCCGCGAAGGGGATGCCCAGGTAGATGAAAACGCTTTTGGCGATCTGGCCGATGCCCACGTCGACCACCGTTCCCTCAAGGCCGAACAGCGGCGGCAGCACGGTTATGAAGACCCAGGCGTAAACGCTGTAGAAAAGCACCTGGAAAACGCTGTTTATGGCCACCAGCCCGGCCGCGTATTCTGTATCCCCCCTGGCCAGTTCGTTCCAGACGATGACCATGGCGATGCAGCGGGCCAGACCGATCATGATCACTCCGGCCATGTATTCGGGGTAGTTGTGCAGGAAAATTATCGCCAGCACAAACATGAGGATGGGGCCGATAATCCAGTTCTGTATCAACGACAGGCTCAGCACCTTCTTGTTCCGGAAGACGTCACCCATCTCCTCATACCTCACCTTGGCAAAAGGCGGGTACATCATCAAAATCAGCCCGATGGCTATGGGAATATTGGTGGTGCCAAGCGAAAAGGAGTTGATGAAGCCTTCCATTCCAGGGATGAAATAACCGGCCGCGACGCCTGCCGCCATGGCGGTGAAGATCCACAGGGTCAGATATGTGTCGAGAAA
>JBBAAB010000256.1:0-3107 GCA_041658445.1 Thermoleophilia bacterium | reverse complement strand
CAAGTCAAGAGGACGTAAGAGCCATCAGCCTTCCCTTCGACGCAGTCATCGCGGTCACTTACCGCTGTAACGCCCGGTGCCTGATGTGCAACATCTGGCAGACCGAGGACGCCGGGGATCTCGACGTGGCGTTTCTCGAAAGGTTGCCCGTGTCGTTAAGGTATGTCAACTTAAGTGGCGGCGAGCCCTTTCTACGCAAAGACCTGCCTGAGCTGGTGGCGGCAGTCAACCAGGCGAGCCCGCGGGCGGAAATAATCATATCCACGAACGCGCTGGTCTCCGGAAAGAGGATTCGTGAGACGATGGCCGGCATAAGGCAGAATGACGATCGGGTAGGTCTGGCGGTTTCCATCGACGGCATGGGGGAGACCCACGACAGAATACGCGGTGTGCCCGGGGCTTTTGACAAGGCGGTCGATATCATCAGAAGACTCAAGGAAGACGGCATGACCAACCTGCGCATCGCCTTTACCGTCGTCGATGAGAATGTAAAAGATTATTTCGCCGTCTACAGGCTTTCCCGTGACCTCGGGATCGAATTCACTTCAGCCATCGCGCAGGGCTCATCGCATTATTTCCGCAATACCCGTTTCAGTCCCGTGGACGCGGATGTTCTCAGGGATCAGCTGAATCATGTAGCGACCAGCGAACTGGGTACGTCAAAACCAAAGCGCTGGGCGCGTGCGTACTTCAACCGTGGGCTGTATCTTTTTGCCCGCGGCGGCGGTCGCCCGCTTTCCTGCCGGGCCGCGGACGACTTTTTTTTCCTGAGCCCGGAAGGAACCGTATACACATGTAATGTGCTCGACCTGCCGCTTGGAAGTCTCCGTGAATCGACATTCGAGGAGATATGGAACTCAGAAGAAGCGATCGAGGGAAGGAAGCAGGTTCATGCTTGTGGCATGGGATGCTGGATGGTCTGCACGGCGCGCTCTTCGATGAAGCGAAATCCGCTCAAAGTCGCAAGCTGGGTCGCTGCAGGAAAAACTAAAGTGGCGCTGAAAAAGCCGGTTCTCTGATTTCCGGCCACCCGATTTACTTCGTGAGTCGATTTATCATGGGTCATCAATGAAGATAGCTGTGCTGGGAACCAAGGGCATACCGGCCCGGTTCGGTGGCATCGAGCGCCATTGTGACGAGCTGTATCCCCGGATGGCCGCCCGCGGCCACGAGGTCACGGTATTTGTGCGGCGCTGGTACACGCCGGTCACGGGACCCTACAAGGGAGTCACCCTGAAAGCTGCGCCAACCGCCAATTTCAAGGGTCTGGATGCTTTCGCACATACTGCTGCCGGTTCATTCGAGGCGATGTTCCAGGGATATGACATAGTTCATTATCATGCCATCGGCCCCTCGTTGTTCTCTTTCATGCCACGCCTGAGCCGCAGCGGAACTGTCGCGACCGTACATGCCCTGGATTGGCAGCGTGCAAAATGGGGAAGGGGCGCTCGCGCTGTACTGAAGGCGGGAGAATGGGCATCGGCCCACTTTCCGCAGCGTACCATTGTCGTATCTCAAGAGCTGAAAAAATATTTCATGGAAAAGTACGGCCGTGAGACGGTCTATATTCCCAACGGCGTGGTGCCGGTTAAGAAGCCGCGCGCCAGTGAGCTGGTCAGGAAGCTGGGTCTGGAGCCTGGCAATTACCTCTTGTTCCTGGGCCGCCTCGTGCCGGAAAAAGGCTGTCACGACCTGATAGAGGCCTACCTTGGATCAGGTCTTCAGATGCCACTCGTAATAGCGGGCGGCACCAGCCATTCTGACGATTACGTGCAAAGGCTGCGACGCATGGCCGAAGATATGTCCGGCGCTCCGGAGGACAGCGGCGGACAGGGGCGTGTCATCTTCACGGGCAATATCGAGGGCGAGCTGCATTACCAGTTGTCGGGGCATGCGGCGCTTTTCGTCCTGCCATCAATGCTGGAGGGATTGCCCATAGTAATACTTGAAATGCTGTCTCTGGGCGTGCCGGTTCTGGCCAGTGATATCGGGCCGAACCGCGAAGCCCTGTTGGACGGTGAATTCGGTGCGCTTTTCATGGCTGGAGATGTCGCTGACTTGCGCTCGAAGCTGGTACAATCTCTCGAAGGACTCGAGGAGCTTGGGAAAAAGGCCGATGCCGGCCGCAAGCATGTGAGAAAAGCGAACGATTGGGACAAAATTGCGGAACAGACTGAAAGAATTTACGAAGAGATCCTGGCAAGCTGAATCGTCAATCGCAAACGCGATATCTCTCGCGGTCACGCCTGAGGAAGCACTTCTGGCAACTGTCGCCGCGGGCGAGGTCGATGGCTCCTGGTTATGGGCCAAGAAGAAGAAACGCAAACCTGCAACCTCACCGGCAAAATCACCAGTGAAATCTCCCGCGAAGAAGAAGGTTCGTCACAAGCAGGTCCCCGGGGAGTCGCGTAAGCCGAAAAAGGTATCCTTGTCCAAGAAGGCCGACAAATATTTCGACGGCTGGAGCAGGAAGATTTCCGGTGGGGCGTTTTCCAGGAATGACTGGGCGAGACTGGCGATCCTCGCGGCAGGTCTGCTGGTCATCCTCTTCTATGGATTCAGCGCCGGGGGGTATTTCCCAATCCGGCGCAGTTACGGCGAACTTTGGGTACTCTACCTGATCGTTCTCGGTCTGCTGTTCAACTGGCAGGTTTCGGGCAGGATGTCCCGCTTGGGAATTGCGGAGGTCGGGGTTTTCGGTGTTTATTCGCTCTGGATCCTGTTATCCGTGACCTGGTCATACACCCCCGCCGACAGCTATGCGGAGTTCCTGCGAGCTATTCTCTACCTGTCGGGTTTCATGCTTTTTTACATGTACATGGCGCGACGCGAGTGGCTGACCCTGATCGGACACATGTTCGTGCTGATAGTGGCAATAGTGGCGATTTCCTCCCTGATGGGAAAGATCTTCCCTGATCAGAAGCCTTATGACTTCGACGCCCGGCTGAGCAACCCGATAACTTACTGGAATACGATGGCCCTGTTCGCGGTGATGGCTTTCCCGATCGGGTTGAGGGTGCTGACCGGGAAAGCAACCAATATCTTGACCCGTTGTCTATACGCCTCGGCGCTGTTTCTCTTCCTGATCGTCATGTACTTCACTTTTT
>JBBAAB010000255.1:0-3109 GCA_041658445.1 Thermoleophilia bacterium | reverse complement strand
CGCAGCCTGCGCAGCGTTGTGGATCTGCGGGGTCTGGCTGATCGTACCATCTGGGTCGATTGCGATGTCATCCAGGCGGACGGCGGTACGCGCTGCGCCTCTGTCTCGGGCGCCTATGTGGCGCTCCATCTGGCTCTGGCGAGCCTGGTTGACCGTGACCTGATCACCGAGATTCCACTCAAGGACTCGCTGGCCGCAGTGAGCGTCGGCATCTGGGAAGGTGAGCCGGTGCTCGACCTGGATTACATCGAAGACAGCAGCGCCGAGGTGGACATGAACGTGATCATGTCCGGAGCCGGCAATATAGTCGAGCTCCAGGCGACGGCTGAGAAGACAGCCTTCTCCCGGGAGTCGCTCGATCAACTGATCGATCTTGCCGCGTCCGGCATAGAAAAGATCAGCGCCGAACAGTTAAAGGTCACCGCGGCCCCCCGCGGCTGATCAGGGCATCGGATCATGAAGCCGGAGAAAATAATCCTGGCCACCGGCAATCCCAACAAGGCTCGCGAGTTTGAGCAGCTGCTCGATGATATCCGTGTAGAAGCAATGCCCGCCGGCTTTGAACTTCCTCCAGAGACAGGCGCCACATTTGAAGAAAACGCCCGGCTGAAAGTCGAGGCGGTGCGGGAGCAATATCTTGCGAAGATAATCGTCCACGGAGAAACAGTCCCCTGGATCATGGCCGACGACTCCGGAATCGAGATAAAGGCCTTCGCGGGAGCGCCCGGCATCTACTCCGCGCGCTATGCCGGCGAAGATGCCACAGACGTTGATAATGTCAACAAACTGCTCGCCGAACTTAAGGGCAACGACGATCGCCGTGCCCGTTTCGTATGCGTCATAGTCTGCTGCTCGCCCGAGGGCGACGAGCTGGTTGCACGCGGAGAATTCGATGGCACCATCGCCACGGAGCCACACGGCGAGTTCGGTTTCGGCTACGACCCGGTTTTTGTCCCCGATAATTATTCGCTAACGGTTTCCCAGCTTTCTGCCGAAGAAAAAAATCGTATCAGTCACCGTGCCCGGGCAGCCCACAGCCTGCTTGCTCAGCTTCGGGGAGGCTAATCTCAGAAGCGGGGCTTTCCAAGGGGGGGTGGAAGGCAACTTTTAGGGAAGGCGAAATACCTTGAAAGTTTTACCACCTTTTTTCGCAGAGCGTGGGCTCCCGGACCGGACGAACAGATAAATCATTGAATCTTTAAAGCGAGCGGCCGGATGGCCGTTTTTTTATTCCCGCTTTCGGCCGCAAAAACCAGTGAAACACATAGCTGGTACGTGCTTGTGTTTTGGTTGGTCTTCCAAATGGGTAAACATCATCTATGAAGTGGTCTTTTAAAGTCGCGCGCGTTTTCGGCATCGAACTACGCATTCATATAACCTTTTTCCTCATCATCGCCTGGGCCGCCTACATTTGGGGCGTGGAATTCAATGGCGGTACTCCGGGCGCCATTTACGGCGCCTTCCTTATTTCTTTGCTGTTTATATGTGTGATCATCCACGAGCTCTGCCATTCCAGGATGGCCCAGCATTACGGAGCGGACGTGGCCAGTATAACGTTGCTGCCGATCGGCGGTGTCTCGCTTCTTAAGAACATGCCCGAGGAGCCGCGCAAGGAGCTCTGGGTATCGCTGGTGGGGCCGCTCAGCAATGTCGTCATAGCCATGATGCTGGCAGTCGTTTATGTGGTTCTGCCCGGCAAGGTTATCGCTTCAACCACCGAGCAGGCGACGGACATCCTCATGGGCGTCAGCCTGCAGGGCCTGGTCGAATACATGCTTCTCATCAACCTGATGCTGGCGGTGTTCAACCTCATACCGGCGTTTCCGCTGGACGGGGGCCGTGTCCTGAGAAGCATTCTCGCCCAGCGCATGTCTTATGTGAGAGCGACGCGCACAGCTGTGGTCATAGGACAGTCCTTTGCCTTCATCCTTGGCATCGGGGGGCTGTTGATCGGCCAGTGGCTATGGATCATCATCGCCATTTTCATTTACATGGGCGCCGAGCAGGAAGGAGCGGGGGCGCAAATGAAGACCGTTCTGTCGCAACTCAAGGTCGGTCAGGCGGTTACCGGAAATGTTCAGCTCCTTTCTCCCGGACAAAGTCTGAGTCAGGTGGTCACTCTGGCTTTACACGGCTTTCAGGAAGATTTTCCGGTTGTGGATGAGACGGGAGAGGTCGTCGGCGTTCTCACGAGGGCGAATCTCATCAACGGCCTGCATGTAAAAGGATCCGGGGCGCTGGTCGGCGATGTCATGGAAAGAAATTTTCCGGTGGTGGAGGCCGATGAGCCCTTTTCAAAGGTCTATGAGAAGATGAACGACAGCGGGATCAAGGCGGTTCCGGTTATGGAGAACGGCCGCCTGCTGGGGATGGTGACCCTGGAGCATTTAAGCGAAGTCTTCATGCTATTGAGTTCGACCGACGCACCGCTGGTGCCGTAACAGGCTCCCCGCGGAGTCAGGTGCTGATTAACTAAACATAGAGGCGTTACCTGTAAACGCCTCTATGTTCAAAACACGGATGTCTTTTCACCATTCAATCATTACCACCTGTCCCCTCTTTGCCCTCATGCTCGTTGCGGTACTTTTGCCGGTGGCCTCTGGCATCCGCACCCTTTATCTTCACTTCGAGAATGCCATCCTCGAAGACATCTTGAATATAAGGCCAGGTTTTCTTTTCCTGAAACACCTGCTCATATTATTTATTTCACGAATCAAAACACAAACCCCTACTATTAATATTTCCATTTCATGGCAAATCTAACATGAACGAAAATTCAGAACAGGGGCTGTGTTGAATTGTGGTTATTATTCCATTAGTATGAAATAATATACTTATTACACAAAGCGGGGTTAGAAAAATGACAAAGGAAAACATACCCGACCCGCAGTTCTGGGGATCGGCAACCGTGGGTGAGCGGGGACAGATCGTCATCCCCGCCGACGCACGCCAGGAAATGGACATCAAGCCGGGCGACAAGCTTCTGATATTTTCAGGTATGCATGGAGGCTCGCTCAATGTCATCAAAGCCGAACAGGTGACCGAGTTCGTCTCACGTGCCATGGCCAGGCTGTCAAAGATGGAAGAGATAGCCCGCAAGGAGGAAAAG
>JBBAAB010000254.1:0-3131 GCA_041658445.1 Thermoleophilia bacterium | reverse complement strand
AGTCAAAGCCGCCAAGAAGGCGGGGTTGAAGGTCTATACACCGTTCATCATCGGCATCCCGGGCGAAACCTACGAAGAAGCCCTCCAGACGATCGAGTTCGCCATGGAACTCGATCCCCACTATGCCAACTTCCATTCGATGACACCCTTTCCCGGAACCGAACTTTATGAAAATATTGACGAATACGGCACCATGTCATCCAACACCGATGACTACACATTCGAGGGAGGGGCTTTCGTGCCCTATACCATGACCGGCGAGCAGATCGACGAGCTGAGAACACTGGCGTTCCGGCGTTTTTATTCGCGGCCGAAGTTCATTTTAAGAAGGCTGCTCGAAGTGCGCAGCTGGTACGATTTCACAACTGTGGTCAAAGGCGGCACCAGCTTTTTCTGGCTCTGGGTCAAACGGGATTCGCTCAAGGTCGACCGCCCCACTGAAACCGCCGGTTCAGCCGGAAAAGCGGGTAAAAACTGATGATGGAACAACAACAGCCGATCCCCGCCGAAGACGAAGACACGGCGGGCGCTGTACCCGTTAGCGAGACCGCTCCCATGGTCTCGGTCGTCATTCCGCTCTACAACGGCGCCGACTGTATTACGCCGGTCCTCGAAGCACTCTATGAATCCACTTTCAGTGATTTCGAGACCGTCGTGGTCAATGACTGCTCGACCGACAACAGCCTCGAAGTGCTCGAAGGCCTTTCGGAGCGCTTCCCGTTCCACCTGATCAACTTCGAAAAGAACATGGGCGTATCGAAAGCGCGCAACACCGGCGTCCGCGAGGCGCGCGGCGAGATAATCATCTTTATCGACGCCGATTGCATCGTGCTTCCCAACACGATTGAGAATAGCATCAACGAACTGCTGCAAGGCGACAGCATCTGCGTCGGCGGCGCCTATACCAGGGAGCCCTGGGACAAGGATTTCTTCAGCATCTTCCAGTCGCTCTACATCCATCACGTGGAGACCAAGGTGGAACACCCCGATTACATCGCCACCCACTGCCTGGCAATTCGCAAAAGCACCTTTGATGAGTTCGGCGGCTTTATCGAAGACTCGTTCATCGGGCACCAGGCGAGCGTCGAGGACGTCGAGTTCTGCCACCGGATGCTCAGGGCCGGCCACCAGCTGACCCGCTCACCCAACATCCAGGTACAGCACATGTTCCGCTTCAGTTTTACCAGGTCTGTTAAAAACGCCATCAAGAAGAGCAAGTACTGGACCATGTACTCACTCAAGAACAGGGACGTGACCAAGGATTCAGGCGCCGCATCGTATGAGCTGAAAGTAAACGTCCTCACCCAGTCCCTCAACCTCGTTATTGTCACCGCGGCCATTGTCACATGGAAATGGTGGCTGCTGTTCCCGGCCGCATTGCTTTACCTGCTGAACGTGGCCGCGAGCTTCAAGTTATTGCGGCTTATCAAAAAAGAACGGGGATGGTGGTTCCTTCTTCGCACCATGGCCTACTATCAGCTGATTTATCCGGCTGTAGTCGCCTACGGCTCGGCGATGGGCACGATGAAATATCTCTGGGAAGTCAAAATCATGAGGCGCTATACTTAAAGAGCGTAACCCAGTGTATTCATCGTTAAAATACATCCCGTCGATCTTTTTCAAGCGCGAGCCGCTGCAGTTCACCTTCTTCGTGACCGCCCGCTGCAACGCGCGCTGCCCCTTCTGCTTCTACTGGCAGGACCGGCACACGACGCGCGACGAGCTCACCCTCGATGAGATCGAGAAGATTTCCAGCTCCATGGGAGACCTGCTCTGGCTGCTGTTTTCCGGCGGCGAGATATTCGTGCGCAAGGACCTGCCCGATATCGTGGAGTCATTCTACCGCAACACGCGTCCAGTGATTATCACCCTGCCCACTAACGGCGTGGCGCCGAACCTGATAATTCCCGCCACGGAAGAGATCCTCAAACGCTGCCCCGAAAGCGCCGTGGTCCTGAAGATTTCCCTCGACGGCATCGGCGATGAGCACGACCGCCTGCGCGACACGCCCGGCAATTTTGAAAAGGCGATGGAGACATATGAGGGGCTCAGGCAGCTGGGAGAGAGATACGATAACCTGCAGCTGGGGATTAATACCGTTTTCTGCAGGGAAAATCAGGAGGCGATGGATGACATCATTGATTATATAAATACCCTGCCGGGATGCGAGACTCATACGATCTCCCTGGTCAGAGGGAACCCCACCGACGACCATTACAAGGATGTCGATCTGGAGAAATACCGTCGCGCCGTCCAAAGGCTTGAAAAAGACTTGAAAGGCAGCAAGCCAAAGATGTACCATTTCACTTTGGCCCGGTTGAAATCGGCCCAGGACCTGGTGCAGCGAAACCTGATCTATGAGACGGTCAGGCAGAGCCGGCGACAACTTCCCTGCTACGCCGGCAGGATCACCGCGGTAATGAACGAAGTCGGGGATATTTTTCCCTGTGAGATCCTTACCAACAGCATGGGCAACGTCAGGGATGCAGGTTATGACTTTCAGAAAATCTTTTACTCTGCTGATGCAGACCGTGTCAGGGCCAATATCCATAATACAAAATGCTACTGTTCACACGAATGCTATTTCGTAACAAACATCCTTTTCAACCCCCTGATGTCCGGGCGGGTCGCCCGGCAATTCCTGGAACTTCCGGGCAGGAAACCGGCCGTTAGGGCATAGGCGTGCACGGCTTCACTCGATACCCTGACCCGCGGTCGCAAGTGGCGGCCTGCGCCGCTGTGGAGTCAGAACCCATCAATACCGCGAAACCGCTTCGCCGCGGCTTCATGACCTGCGAACGGTCCTCCCGCGTAAGCCTGGCAATAAGCCTCGGCGTGATACTCGCCTTCGTCATCGCCATCACACTGCCGTTCTCCAACCAGGCGTTTCATATCGATGATGCCATCTTCTGGGACTTCGCGAGGACCAACCTGGAATCGCCTCTGCAGCAGCACATCAACAATTACAATCTCGTCGGCGAGGAGACCGCCCAGTGGCACGACACGCATCCGCCGCTGAACCAGACCTATATGGCGGCGGTGATGTACCTGACCGGGAGCGATTCCGAGTCGCCGCTGCACCTGGCGTTCATCCTGTTTCCCTTGATAGCCGGCTTCTCGATGTTCTTCCT
>JBBAAB010000253.1:0-3133 GCA_041658445.1 Thermoleophilia bacterium | reverse complement strand
TAGTTGGGGTTGTCTTATAAAAGCAGAGCTTTTTGACGGAGAGAAATGCTTGTCGCAAGCCCAGGACGTCTTCGCGGTCGGGACGAACCCGTTCCGTCTGGGTCAGGAGAGTTCCTGGGCCGGCGATCTTCCCCAATCCAGTTCCCGGCTGTTCGAAGGGGACAACGCCCACTGGCCAACCCAATGGCGCGAGATGAAGGGCACGTGGCTTGAAATCTACTGTGGTCAGCCCACCGAGTTCGTCGGCCTAGAAACGGATTGGGACCAGTGGATCACGATGCAGGATCGGTACCGACGGTCGAAAAAAGCGATCCGGGCCTACACCGGGGCCGCGCATCGACTGGGCATGAAGGTCATGATGTACAACAACGCGACGCCTTCGGGCTGGGTGGGCGCCGCTTGGGGGCGCAAGCACCCGGAGTGGCTCGCCTACAACTACATGGGAAGTATGCTGGGCCATGCCGCGAAACTGTACGTCGAGGATCTCGAGAAGATGAAGTCCTGGCACAAAACCATGGACCCGGGCGAACGTCCCGCCGAACGGTGGCGGGGCTTTCAACCGTTTCTTCTGGCCGTTGGGTCCGATTCCCGCCTCGTCGACTTTGGCTGCGATCAAATGCTGTCCGCCGGCAATGATCTCGGTTACGACGGGGTGCGTTTCGACGGGCATTGGACGATCGGGCAATTCTGGACCACCCTCGGTTACGACATCAAGGGACGGCGGCTGAACCGCGGGGCGAGCGTGGACGCGGCCAATACAGGCATTACGCGTCAAATGAAGAATTATATCGGGAAGCGAAAACCCGATTTTCGGTTCGGTTACAATTACGGCCTCAACTATGAGTATGCCGCGGCCAAATCGCCCGAGGAGTTCCGCGAAGCCTGTTCCGACGGGGGCATGATCCTTTTCGAAGGGGCCATGTTTGACGGAAGCCATTCCGAATGGCGGACCGGCGCGCTGGCGATGCGCGAGGCGGCATTGCGGGTCCATCAAAATGGCGGCATCCTGTTTGGCCAGGCCCGAATGTTGCACGCGCGGGACACTTTCCCTGTCAATGATTTCTCCCTGCGCTACCTTTTGATCACGAATTTTGCGGCCACCTCGCATATCTACGGGGGAGTGTATTCAAAGCATCCCTCCTACCTGCCACTTCAAGGCACCTATTACCGCTTTGCCCTTCGCTACGGCGAATTGCTGTACGACGAAAAGCTGTGTCCCATTCAGAATCCCCAACGGCATCTTTCGGTCACGGTAGACGGCAAAGAGCACCCGGACCTGTGGTGGAAGATGTACACGTATAAACGGCCGTTGAACGGGAAATACCAGATCATCACGCACCTGGTGAACATGCCGGCACCCGGAATCACGAAAACGACCTCAACCATAGATAAACAGCCACTGCCCATCAAGGACGTGATCCTCCGATTTCCGCATTCGCCGACGCGCGTGTTTTTGCTGGATCCGGAGGCGGAGCCGTGGATCGATGATCGCGTCGGTGCAACATCTTTGACCATTCCGAAGCTGAAGAGCTGGAAGGTTGTCGTACAGGAGTTCCCGGGATCCTGCAACGAGATTCCAGCCGAGGTCTTCCCGGTGCCAACCTTCGAGGGCAAAGATTTTGCCCCGGACCCGAAAGATGGCAAGATCGTCTTTCCCGTCGCCGGATTTGCCCGGGGCGAGGAAGGCACGCGTCTGGCGAAAGACGAGCAGGCCCTGTTCGGCCACGCGCTTTACTGCAAAACAGATCGGGTCGCTGAGCCGGTATTCATCATGGATGGTCCAAGGCAAGAGTGCGGTTCGATCACCGCTCCGGGCCGAGCGCGGGTTACGTTCCGTCTCAAGGTCGCGGATAACGCAAGTTCCAAGCCCGTGTTCGACGTGTCGGGACCGTTCGGAACGAAAATGATTTCCGGAAACGCCTTTAAACGGCGCGACACCTACCAGAAGTTCGCCTACGACTACGACGTGGAGGAAGGGGTTTCGGGCTACATGACCATGCGCTATTATGGAGGAACCGGTCTCTGGGTCGATGCCGTCTTGGTTGAACAGTTGGCGGTGGCCAAGGATCGTGATCGTTTCAGCGTCAAGGAACTTGCGTTGGGGTCTTTGCCGGCGCGCGTGGCCCGTACCGGCAAGGCTCACGTTGTTCGTGGGCTATGGCATGAGTATTTTGGTATGGATGATGCGTTTAACCGGACGCACCTGCAACCGAGCAGTTCCTGGGCGATCCTATCTTCCCATCAGGCGTATGTTCCATCTGGTTTTCCCGCGACCGCAGCGGAACTGCTCAAATACGATCTGGTCGCGCTGCTGAACATCGCGGCCGATGAATTGCGGCCGACAAATCGAAAGAACCTGCGTGAATACGTTTATCGAGGAGGCACGCTCTTTGTCGTCGGCGGGGCCCGGGCGTTTGGACACGGTGGTTATAAAAACACATTTCTGGCCGATATCCTCCCCGTCGAAGTGACCAAGTACGACTTGGAGAAAGCGGTCGGTGAGGCGCAGTTGATCACCGTAGCAAGCAGTCATGAACTTACCAAAGGCGTTTTAATACCCCGCAAGGCACCTGAGGATCCGTTTTCCTTTGCCAACGTGTCGGGAGCGGCAGAAACCTCCCCGCGAAATGTTTATTACCACAAAGTACGGGTTAAGCCCCGTGCGACGGTCCTTCTCACGGCGGGAGATCAGCCGATTCTAACGGTGTGGAAATTCGGGCAGGGGACCGTGTATGCAATGACTGGGACTCCGCTCGGCGAACTACCTAAGGACGGTGGCGTCCCCTGGTGGGAGTGGGAGGGATGGAAGACGATCCTCGATCGCATAATAAACAAGTCAGGAGCTTTGCCGCAAAGTGGACACTAGCTTGGGTTATTACCAACAATGCTCCAAGAGGAAAACGGAAGATGCTTAGTAAACCTATAATACCCTTAATAGTAACTTTTACGTCGTTATTATCCGGAAACGCGAATGCGGTTGAACATCCTTCCTTGTGGAAAATATCTATAACGGCAAATAAAGTCGTATATGTTCCTGGTGAACGGGGCAAAGCAAATGTTGAAATAATCTCGCGTGGAGAACACCGTGCTCCATTGATCTTAAAAAGCCATCTGGAGTATGGTTTGGACCTGC
>JBBAAB010000252.1:0-3142 GCA_041658445.1 Thermoleophilia bacterium | reverse complement strand
CGGGAGTGGGACCAGGTGCTAGCCTTCTGCTCCGCACGGCCTAATGATGGCGGGACGGGGGCAGTGTACGTGCTTCTAAAACGGAAAACGTGATTGCATGGGTACACTAGGTTCAATTTAAGGTATCGCTAAATCATATAGTTTCCAGTAGCACCACTGTATGCGCTTCGATACCTTCTTCCCGCCCCGCAAAACCCAGTTTTTCTGTCGTGCTGGCCTTGATATTCACAGAATCCGCCGGAATCCCGAGATCCGAAGCCAGATTCAGTCGCATCTGCTCCATATAAGGTGCGAGTTTTGGCGCCTGCGCGACGATAGTGGCGTCCACATTCGCCACCTTCCAACCCTTCGCCTGAATCGCTTCTTTCACCTTGCGCAGCAGGATACGGCTATCAATATTCTTGTATTGTGGGTCGGAATCGGGAAAGTGGCGGCCGATATCGCCAAGGCCGACGGCACCAAGACAGGCATCACATACCGCGTGTATCAGTACATCGGCATCGGAATGGCCAAGCAGTCCCTTGGTATGAGGAACTTTCACACCGCCCAGAATAAGATCACGTCCCACGACCAACGCGTGCACGTCGTAACCATGGCCTATCCGCATCATTCCGAATTTTTCTCCTGCTGCTTCAGGAACAGCTCCGCGAGCGCAAGGTCGCCGGGGAGCGTGATCTTGATGTTGTCGGCGTGACCCGCAACTAACCTTGGGTGTCCGCTGGCGGCTTCGATGGCCCCCGCCTCGTCGGTGACTTCTTCACCACGTGCCAGCGCTCTTTCGAGCGCAGCCCGCAGCACGCCTATCCGGAACATCTGCGGTGTCAGCGCGCGCCAGAGGCCTTCGCGCGAAACGGTTTCAGCCACACAATTTCCTTTGTTAGCACGCTTGACGGTATCGGCCAGCGGCAGTGCCAGCAGCCCACCCTCTTTCCCCGATTCGACGGCACTGACCAAGGCATCAATATCGGACAGGCGCACGCAGGGCCGTACGGCATCGTGCACCAGCACCCAGTCGTTTTCATGGGCGTGGGCCGCGAGCGCCTTGAGGCCGTTCAGGACCGTATGCGCGCGCGTCTCACCGCCGGGATAAGTACCGAGAAACTTCGGTAGACGTTCGGCCTCGGTCTCGTGTGCCTGCCAGTAATGGTCCTGGGTGGAAATACCGACCATGACCCCGCTCAAGCGTGGATAATGACACAGCCGTTCGAGGGTGTGGAGAATAACGGGACGACCGCGAAGCAGGAGATACTGCTTTGGTTTGGTGGAACTCATGCGCAGGCCGACTCCGGCGGCGGGTATCAGCCCCCAGATGCCGTCTGCGTTCGACAAGGAAAGAAACCTGAGTAGTCGGAAACTACCCGACGGTACCGATGATGTGGCCCTGGATACGGTCGCGGGCCATCTGGGGAGAGATGTTCTCGATCGCCGCCAGTTCGCGCGCGAGATAGCCGCAGGCGGTTTCTAGCAGCAATGACTCTTCAAACGAAAGGCCGGTGGTTTTCTTCCAGCGGGTCAGGTCGCGCACCACTTCGCCGAGTTCCAGGCACGAGCCGGTATTGATGCGCCGCTCGATTTCCTTGCAGCGCTCGGCCCAGTTGCCGCCGGTCACTTTTTTGCCGCTTTTGGCGGCCAGAATTTTGAACAATTCCTTGATCCTGCGGCCGTCGAGCAGTGGGCGGATGCCGGATTTCTGGACATTGGTCTTGGGCACCCGTACCGTCATCTTGGTCTCGGGAATGCGGATAACGAAGCACTTTTCCATGCGTCCGGAGAGATAAACCTCTTCGACCGACTCGATCACACCGACGCCAGCAGACGGATAAAAAATAGTGTCGCCGGGCTTGAGTTTCAGCGGCTTGGGGATCATTCTCGACCTTCCTTATATTTATGATCAATCAATGTGCTAACAGGCGGCTGTTACCGCTCTTGTTTAGATTATGCATATAAGACCGTGGCCTGACAACGATTTTACCGTTTATCCCAGCGTTTCTTAACAAAGCACGTTAAAATAGCCGCAAAACTCATACCCCCCAGAATGTCCGCCCTTACCCCATCCCAGGAAAAATCCCTTCCGGCATCGCCACTTAAGCCGGTTTTACCAAGCCAAGCCGGTGGATTGCTGCGCTGGAGTCGGCTCTATGGGAGCGCCCGCGGGCTGGCCATCGTCCATGCCGCCCGGGAACATCCCGGCCCCCTGCTCGTCGTTACCCGCGGTGTCCATGCCGCCGAACAGCTTGAGGATGAAATCCGGTTCTATGCCGCAGGAGGAGACGGGGTATCAGGAGCGGCCCCTGGCAACGAATCGTCGCTGCCAGTGTTGCACTTTCCAGACTGGGAATGCCTGCCCTACGACGTGGTTTCACCCCACCAGGGAATCGTGTCCGAACGGCTCGAAACCCTCTATCGGCTCCCGACGCTGACACGCGGCATCCTGCTCGCCGCCGCCGGCACGCTCATGCACCGGATCGCGCCTCGGGAATACGTCGCGGCCCACAGCTTTCTGCTGCGACGGGGCGAACGACTCGATGTGGCCGGTCTGCGGACCACGCTGACCCACGCCGGCTATGCCGCCGTGTCCCAAGTTATGGAGCCCGGCGAGTTCGCGGTGCGCGGCGGCGTGATTGACCTGTTCCCGACCGGCAATCCGGCTCCCTATCGACTCGATTTGTTCGGTGATGAAGTCGAGTCTATTCGCGAGTTCGATCCCGCCAGTCAACGTTCGGGTCGATCGCTAGAAGAGATCCGGTTGCTGCCGGCACGCGAGTTCCCGCTGACAGATGAGGCCATCCAGCGCTTTCGTCAAAGTTTTCGCACGCGCTTCGAAGGCGACCCGCAAAAGTCAGTGGTCTACCGTGACGTCAGTAAAGGACTGGCGCCGGCAGGCGTGGAATATTATCTGCCGCTTTTCTTCCCACAGACCGCGACCATTTTCGACTACCTCCCGGCTTCAACGATATGCCTGCTGGAGGCCGACGTGGAGCACGCGGCCCGCGACTTCGAGCATGAAACCGGTCAACGCTATCAGGACCTGCGTCACGACCGCGAGCGCCCGCTACTCGCGCCGGAAGAAATCATGCTGACGACCACGCAATTCCGGGAGCGGCTCCGGGAAAAGCCGTGCATCGAGTTCCTCGATTTCCAG
>JBBAAB010000251.1:0-3145 GCA_041658445.1 Thermoleophilia bacterium | reverse complement strand
CAGGATCTCACGGCCTGCCGCGTCTTGACAGCAGCACTTTCATAGATGTTAGGCATCCAGCAGATTCAATGAAGAGACTTCCGGCGTCCAGCGATCCTGTATGGAAGCCACTGCCTCACGTGCCCTCTCCTGGTGGCGCGGCTGCGCAATCAAGAAGTAGACGACGCTCGATGTGGAAAGGGCGAAGAGGCCCGCAGGCCAGAACCGAGTCCGGATTTCTTCGGAGACTCTGCCGCGGAATGCTCTCCGGTCTTGGCGAGGATAGTGCTGATAGACGAGGAGGGAGTGTCCCTCCTGAAAGGCTGCCTGCAACTCACGCCAGTAGATGTACTTGCGAGAACCCTTGGAGCCATACGGGGAGGACTTGACTTCGATTCCGTTGTCCGGATCGAAGAACAGCAATTCGGAAGGGGCAAGCGCCTCCAGGCACCTGGACATGTAGCCCACTCGAGTGACGCGGCCCTCTGGCACCTCGCTGTGGAAGTAGACGGCCCCCGGAATCAACTCAAGCCGGGGTGCGAGGCCAACCTCTCTTTGGCCAGCCAGCATGACACACTGACGCAGATCATCGAATAGGCCCGGATCGCGGTGGCGCCACTTGGCCGGAGCACTCAGGTAACGTGTAAGGTTCCCATCTGTGCGCCCGTCATTTGGCGTGAGCATCCAGCATACACCGATGGAGAAGGCGCCGCTCTCAGATAGGCATCGGAGAATGCCGTACTTGCGATAGTCATTGATGTCGCCGAAGTATTGATTCTTCATGGAACGCGATACGCTGGATGCCTAACGGCCTCGAGCTACAAGGTCCCACGGTGTTGGTGGGAAGCTGCCCGGCGGAAGCGGGCAGCGCCACGTCAATTGTCGCGCACGCCGGCGGGCCAGGCGCCCGACCTTATGGCCCAGCCCGCCGGGTCAGTCGAAGATCCTGGTGACTTTCCAGGGCTTCAGCGAGTTGATTATATGAAAGCGCTGCACCTCCCGCTACACTGGTAAGAGCCACCCTACCCATGCACAGGAGGTGCAGCATGTCGAAGCAGTCCCATTATAAGGTCGGCTGTGACGCGCACAAGCACTACTCGCTCTTCGCCGTTCTCGATCACCGAGGCAGGCCTGTCGACCAGACCCGGGTCAACCACGAACCCGGTGCCATCCGGGCTTTCGTCTCCCGCTTCCCGCCAGGCACGCCGGTCGCCCTGGAAACCGTGGGGAACTGGTACTGGATCGTGGATGAGATCGAACAAGCCGGCTGCGTCCCTCTCCTGGCCCACGCCCAGATGGCGAAGAAGATGATGGGGCACGTGCATAAGACGGATAAGCTCGACGCGCAGGGGCTGGCTATCCTCCAGCACCTGGGCTCGCTACCCACCGTCTGGATCGCCCCGAGAGAGACCCGAGACGAGCGCGAGCTGCCCCGCACCCGGATGGCCTTGTCCAAGATGCGAACGGCTCTGAAGAACCGTATGCATTCCACGCTGGCCAAGTACGCGCTCTCCCTGGACACCCAGAGCGATATCTACGCCCCCAAATGGCGCCCGCAGCTAATGCAGCTCATCTGCTCTTTGCCTGACGAAACCCGGCGCTGCATGGAGCAGGAGCTCGAACTATTGGATCAGGTGCAGGAGCAGATCCATCGGCTGGAGGCTCGCATCCTGGAACGGGTGCAGATGACCCCCACCATCCAGCTGATCCAGTCGGTCCCGGGCCCGGCGAAGATCCTCTCCATCGTCATCGATCGCGAAGTGGGATCCATCGACCGCTTCCCGTCGCCCCACCACTTCGCCAGCTACTCCGGGCTCGTCCCTAAGGTCATGGCCAGCGGTGGCAAGACCCACTACGGCAAGATGATCAAGGCCGCCAACAACTACCTCAAGTGGGCCTTCATCGAAGCCGCCAACGTCGTCGTCCGTCAGCAACACCACCCCCGCTGGCGGCAGAAGTACGTCGTCGCCCTCTTTGAGCGCACCCGCCAAAGGAAGGGCCACGCCGTCGCCGTGGGGGCGGTAGCTCGGTACCTGGCCGAAGCGACCTATTGGGTCCTGATGAAGGGCGAGCCCTACCGGGAGCCGGTGCCACAGCACCCGGCGGGAAGAAAGTCAGCCGTTTCGTTCAAGCAGGGGCAGGTGCGCACCTAACATGGCTCCACTGAGAGCCGCGAGTTGATTGCACCGCCCCTGCTGAATACTACTCATGCCCGAAAGAGGGCGAATAGATGTTTCCGGGCGAAGGTCCCGCGAGGCTGGCGGGGCAAGACCGGCTTGACTTGATCGGCGCAGGACCCTGGTTCAAAACCGGCAAGCTGCCTCTAGGAGCGAGGTGATCTCCGATTCCGACAATTCACTCTTGACAGGGGCAGCGCTTTCATAGATGTTAGGCGGATGCCGAACCAGGCGCAGCCCTAGACCCAGTCAAGATCGCGCAATGTGTGTTCGTTCATCACATTGCCAGTATTCAGGGTGGCAATGGGCTCGAGCAACATGACGTGGACTTCTTCAGCGGCGACTGGGCGGTGCTCGATGCCCGCTCGCACAATGAATAGCTCGCCCTCATGGAGCGTCACAACTCGATCCCTCAGCTGAATGGTGAGTATCCCTTTCACGACAAGGAAGAGTTCATCTTCGTCGTCGTGACGGTGCCACACAAACTCGCCCTTGAGTCTGGCGAGTTCGACGTATTGGCCATTGAGCTGGCCGGCGATCTTCGGAGACCAAAAGTCGCGGATGAGAGCGAACTTCTGGGCAAGGTTCACGATGTCGGGCATCAGGGAGCTCCTGGGGGCATGAGCGGGCATCCGCCTAACGGCCTCGAGCTAAGCTGCCCGGCGGAAGCGGGCAACGCTACCAGGACTCTAGGCCAGGCCGGCGGGCAGGACAAGCCACCCCGAGAGCGCCGCCCGCCGGGTCAGCTTCAGCGAGTTGTTAGACAGCGCCGATGAGTGCTAGCTGTGGGCAATCGCCTCTGCTTGGCGATGGCATTGAGCGCCACGGCGTCTCTGACCAGCCCTTTGACCCCCACAGCATCGATCTTGTCGCCTTGGTGGAAGTCAATAGCTCTCCAAGTTCTCCCCTCAAGGCTGGCATTGAAGAGCCGCTTGGGATCCTTCAGGGAAGCCCCCTTGGCGAAGGTGAGTTTGACGTTTCCCTTGAAG
>JBBAAB010000250.1:0-3146 GCA_041658445.1 Thermoleophilia bacterium | reverse complement strand
TCGGAATCATCCGCCAGTACATCGAACAACAGCAGACGCTGCATTAACCGCCCAAAGGACGGCTACGCCGTCCGCGCTATCCTTCCCCGGCCTGCCAACAGGTCGGTGACTCCGAAAGGCCGAGGCTTGCCGCGCACCGGGTCAGCGTGGTCGGCACGAATGCCTTCATGGATTTCGTGGAATCGATCCAGGCGGAAGGCGTGGTGCTGGAGCGCAAGCCGATGGGCGAAGGCACCCAGGCGAAAACTCCGCTGGTGGTGGAGGTTGACAGGGAGAACGGGAAGAAAGATATCGAAGCGCTGGATATTGAAATCCCGTTGCTGACGCCGCGCATCTACCGGGAATACAAGAACCTGAAGGATCTGGATGTGGGCGCGCAGGGGCATCAGCGCGTAGCCTACCGGCAGTTCAGCGCGGAGGAACAGCGTGAGATCGTCTTCAAGGACATCACCACTGGCGAGGTGACGCACACCACCATCCTCGACACGGCGGGCATTGCCGATTACCGCAGCGTCATCGGCTACTTCGCGCAGACCATGATGAAGGATTTGCGGCTGGTCAGCGGCTACGACGTGCTGTACGGCAAGGTCAAGGCGTTTTTGCGAGATGAACTGTTCGACCGGCAGGTGGAACTGGAAAGCCCGAACACGTTACGCAACCTGTCGGAACTGGCGGCCACCAAAACCGTGCTCGAAACCTTCAAGAAGGCGATCAATGCGTTGACCGTGCAGGACAAGGGCGACGCCGAAATCCGCGACACCATCAAGCTGCGGCAAACTCGACCCTTTGTGGCCAAGGATCAGGGCTACCTCATCCCGAAAAAAAGCGTCTTTAACAAGATCATCGGCGACAAGGGGTTGGAACTGTTATTCGCCCGCTTTCTGGAAGACTGCGACGATGTGGTTTCCTACGCCAAGAATTATCTGGCGGTACACTTCAAACTGGACTATGTGAACGCGGACGGGGATATTTCCAACTACTACCCGGATTTTCTGGTCAAGCTGTCCGCCAAGCGGATTTTCATTGTCGAAACCAAAGGCCTGGAAGACCTCGACGTGCCACTCAAGATGCGACGGCTCCGCCAATGGTGCGAAGACATCAACCGGGTGCAGGCGGACGTGGTATACGACTTCGTATACGTGGACCAGGAAAGCTTTGAGAGATACAAACCTGCCTCCTTCAGGCAATTGGTGGATGGCTTCAGGGAATACCAAGAGAAAAATGATCGGCTGTGACAAGCTGCGACATGAGGCCGGTTGCTCGCGCAACGGGGCGTCGGTTGGCAATTTCTGGAAGCATGCCGGGCGAAGAAGAGTTGAAGGTGGTTATTCCTTCCGTTTTTTCACGTCTTCGTAGATGGACTTCCGATGTCGGATGCCGAGGACATGGACGGTGCTTTTCCCGATCCTGAAGACAACCCGGTAATCGCCGACCCCGAGCTTCCAGTATCCCGCCAAGGTTTTTCGAAGCGGGGTCCCGTAATCCTGCGGGGCTGTCATCAGACGGGTTTCTATCGCTTTCCGGATGCGCTCCCCCATCCTGGTGTCGATCAGCGGGATGTCGATCGATTTGACGTCGGGGTGGTACAGGATGGTGAACGGCACGCTAACCCCACACCTCCTTGTGCGACGGGGCGCGACGCCGGGGCAAGGTGCGTTCCCGGTCGGCCGCAAGGCGTGTCAACCCGACGTCTTCCCGGATCTCGACCGCTTCCTTCACGAGATCCCGCACGACCGTGGACAGGGAAGTCCCTTCTTCCCTGGCGATCCGTCCCACGATGTCGTAGACCGGCTTCTCCAGGACGACGTTGACCCTCGGATTGCGGGCGGGCATGGAAAAACCTCCTTTCCGGGAATGGAATAAGTGTACCACTATTGACGCACCGTGGCGACAAGTTCATCGAGCAAGTTCATCGAGCGATTGTCGGATCGGCTGATACAGGCGGGCGTCAGCCGAGCCGAGGCGAGGGAACTGCAGCGCTACCGCCAGTTCTATCTGACCTGCCCCCGGATTTGGGAGTCGCTGCCTCCCGAATTGGCGATTCATCACTTGGCGTGTGATGAATCCCCGGCGCCCGCGCAGCGTCTCCCCGCAACGCTGCGCACGGAGCTTTCCTGGACGCATTACCGGTTGCACCTTGGCGTAGAGGATCCCACGTGTTCCTGTCCGGGCAGGAATGCTTGATCAGGCATAGTTGATGTTGTAGCCCAAAAGAGCTACGATATGGACAAGAGTTTGGAAAGGAGGTACGCCATGGCCAAGTCTGCGACGATCCGGGCCAGGACGGACGAGGATCTGAAAGAGCGGGTGGAAGGCATCCTCCATGACCTCGGGATGACGACCACGGAAGTGGTCAATCTCCTCTTCCGCCAGATCGATCTCACCCGCGGGGTACCCTTCCCGGTGCGGCTTCCCAACGCCGAGACGCGAAAGACGTTGGAAAAGTCGGCCCGCGGGGAAGACGTCAAGAGATTCAAGAACATCGACGAGATGTTCAAGGATCTTGAATCCTGATGGCTCTGACGCCGAGCCGATCCGGCCGCTTCAAGAAGGACTACAAGCTGATGACGCGGCGTGGAAAGGATGTTTCCAGGATCCTCCTGGTCATGAAAACGCTTGCCGATGAAGTGCCGCTGAAACCGAAACACCGGGACCACAACCTCGTCGGCAACTACGTCGGTTGCCGGGAATGCCACGTCGAGCCGGACTGGTTGCTGATCTACACGGTCGGCGGCGACTGGATCCGCTTCGAGCGAACCGGCACCCACGCTGATCTGTTCGACTGATCCACCCGAAAATCCTTACCCCTCTCGCCCCTCGTTCCTCGAATATCCTTCGCTTGAGCGGTTCCGTGTCACCAACCTGCGCAAGATGCGACAGTTTTATCGGATGCAATTTGTGAGAACATGTCGGAAGAAATGGCATGGGAGGTGTCGATGAGCACGGTTCGCATGGGACGGGTGAATCCGGGGAAAGGGTCCGTTCGCGCGGCGCTTTCGAGAACGCATAAGCCGGACGGCCTCGATCTGGACGAATGGCAGCGCCTCCTGAGGAAGCAGTTCGGGGAACGGCAGAAGTATCGCTTCGCAAACACGGGGGATCATCCTTTCTTCTCGGAATTTTCCGTGACCAATCCCGAATCGGGG
>JBBAAB010000249.1:0-3162 GCA_041658445.1 Thermoleophilia bacterium | reverse complement strand
CGACGCAGGCCTGGACAGGCGCGTCGCAGACGCCCACCTGGTCCCCCGGCTCCGCCGTGGCGGAGGGGAATAGGGCAATCACGAGAAGGCCTGCCACACCGAACACCCGCCAAATCCCGGAACTCAATTCTGGGAGAGCACTCATGAGGCTTGAGCCGCGTCTTCGCACCACTTGAGCTTTCACCTCCTTGGACACTGTCGTGACTTCCGGGGGTTATGGGAACACTTGTGGACTTGGCGGGTCGAACGTGTGGCACGGCGTTCCCAACGGGCACACGCTCAAAGGTCGCGTGAAGTGGTCGATGACGTTCTCTTGCGTGTAGCCGGGCATGGTGTCCCAGTAGAATTGGGCTTCTTGGTTGGCGAAGCATGATAGCGTGTCGATGCTTGCGCTGTCCCGTTCGTGGCCGCAGGATGCCATGTTCCCAGCCTCGCGCTCTGGTGGCGGCGGCATTGTGAACGGACAGGACGGTCTGCACGTGGGGCGAGTGCCGTCTGAGTAGTCCGTCTCATGGGTGATGCCGTCGAAGTATGTCGTGTTCTCCCACAGGCCGTCACTATATCTCTCGTGAAGCGTTTCCCAGTAGAACAGCTCCCCCCCGGGAATCTCGACCCAGAAGCCTTCGGAGCCGACCGCGACCGAGCCGCGACCACCGAACTCGACCGAGTACCACGAGAAGAACGTCTGACGACTGGTGTATGAATAGCAAGATTCCCCATGCGAGGCGGACGCCACGGGGACCTTGTAGTACACATGCGTGGGGCCGACTGGGATGCTTTGTTCCGCATTGACTTCCAGTGCGGTGCGCGCTGTGCGCCAGCCCGCATCACAGCTCGGAGCGCCCTCTGCGGAATCCTCCACGCAGACCCGGGCGGGTGTTTGGCAGAACCCGACTTGATCGCCGGGCGCTGCGAGAGCGAGGGGTGCACTGGTCATCACGGCGAGCACGCCCATCAAGAGGGCGAGTCGGTGCTTGGGGGAGTCCTTGGACACTGTCGTGCCTTCCGGTGGTTATGGGAACACTTGTGGGCTTGGCGGGTCAATCGTGTGGCACGGAGTTCTCAATGGGCACAATGTCCAGGGGGTCGTGAAGTGGTCGATGACGTCGTTCTGCGTGTAGCCGGGCATGGTCGTCCAGTAGAACTGGGCTTCTTGGTCGGCGAAGCATGATAGCGTCTCGATGCTCGCGCTGTCCCGGTCGTGGCCGCAGGAGGCCATGTTCCCAGCCTCGCGCTGGGGCGGTTGTGGCATTGTGAACGGGCAAGAGGGACTGCACTCGGTGGGGGTTCCGGAAGAGTAGTTTGTTTCACGAGTCACATACTGGCCACCAATGTACATGACCGTCGTGTTTGACCAGGTGCCTCCGCGTGAATCCCCATACTCTCCCCAGAACAGGAGCTCACCGCCAGGGATGCCGACCCGTAATCCCTCGGGTCCCGCAGCGAGGATAGCATTTCCGCCGACTTCCAACGCGTAGTACTCCATATAGTACCGTGTCGTCGCGTTAGGTGAGGAGCAGGTATCGTGGTAGCTCAGTTCAGCGATGGGGACCCCGTAGTAGACGTGCGTGGGGCCGAGTTGGACGTTCTGCTCTGCCTCGACGCTTGTGGTCGTCTCCGCGTACCTCGCACCATAATCGCAACTTGACGCACCCGTGGAGGAGTCTTCGACGCAGGCTTGGGCAGGCGCTTCGCAGACGCCCACCTGGTCCCCCGGCTCCGCCGTGGCGGAGGGGAATAGGGCAATCACGAGAAGGCCTGCCACACCGAACACCCGCCAAATCCCGGGACTCAATTCTGGAAGGGCACTCATGAGGCTTGAGCCGCGTTTTCGCACCACTTGAGCTTTCACCTCCATGGACACTATCGTGACTTCCGGGGGTTATGGGAACACTTGTGGGCTTGGTGGGTCGAACGTGTGGCACGGCGTTCCCAACGGGCACACGCTCAAAGGTCGCGTAAAGTGATCGATGACGTTCTTCTGCGTGTAGCCGGGCATTGTCGTCCAGTAGAACTGACCTTCCTGGTTGGCGAAGCATGATAGCGTCTCGATGCTTGCGCTGTCCCGGTCGTGGCCGCAGGAGGCCATGTTCCCAGCCTCGCGCTGTGGTGGCGGCGGCATTGTGAACGGACAGGACGGTCTGCACGTGGGGCGAGTGCCGTCCGAATAGTTCGTTTCATAGGTGACGCCGTCGAATGTGGTCGTGTTCGACCAAGTGCCGTCGCTATGCCTTTCGTGCAGCGTTTCCCAGTAGAACAGCTCCCCCCCGGGAATCTCGAACCAGAACCCCTCGGAGCCGACGGCGAAGGAGCCGCGGCCACCGAATCCAACCCCGTACCACGAGAAGAACCTCTGACTCGGGGCGGCGGGGGAAGAACAATCTTCCTCATGCCAGGCGGACGCCACGGGGACCTTGTAGTACACATGCGTGGGGCCGACTGGGATGCTTTGCTCAGCACCGACTTCCAGCGCTGTGCGCGCCGTGCGTCCGCCCACATCGCAGCTTGGAGCGTCTTCCGCGGAATCCTCAACGCAGACCCGGGCGGGTGTTTGGCAGAACCCGACTTGATCGCCGGGCGCTGCGAGAGCGAGGGGTGTGCCGGCTATCAAGAGTGCGGTGGCTGTGATTGCGGTGAGCAGACTGGTGGGGAATCGAAGCAACATACCCTAATCCTCCAACCATGCGCGTTTGTCTTCTCCACGTATGAGGCTTCCTTTGCTTCAGTTGTCCAGTTCCACCCAGAACTGGTTGTCAGTATCAGTGGTTCTGATGTTCGCGAAGTACAAGGAGTCGCCTGTCTGGATCGATTGGGCGCCGCTCTGATACGTCAGCTGAGCCTGGGTGCCCGCCCCGCGGCACGTCACGGTCGCGAGGTTGCTCGCACCCAGGTCGTTGACGATGACCAGGCGCGCAGACCAATCGCCCTCCAGCGTGCCTCTGTAGTCGCATCGTATCCCAATCGGCGTGCCAGTGGGGGCCGCCAGTTTGATGAGGCGTGTTCCCCAGCCGTGCCCCCAGTACTCCAGCGCTTGTCCTGGTTCGAGCGTCGGGACGGATAGTCCTGGGGTGCCCTCCGACCATTGCTGGCCGGCCCATGTCAGGTCCGGCTTCAGCACTTTCAGTGTCATGTCCTCCAGCAATCCAAGCATGTCCATGCTGG
>JBBAAB010000248.1:0-3162 GCA_041658445.1 Thermoleophilia bacterium | reverse complement strand
AAGTGTCAGGGCTACGGATTTGGCAAGAGCCACGAACAGGTTGTCCCGGCGCGAGCGGTGGGCTTCTTCGTGCGCAATAACGGCCTTAAGTTGCGACGCGTCCAGCGATCGCACAAGACCTTCACACAGAACGATTCTCGGGCGCAGCAAGCCGACTGTTTGAGCTTCAAGACGATAATCGCCGGGCAGCAAAAATGTATTATCCACCCATTTTTCCTGATTGATTACCGGCAACGCGGGGCAGTTCATGCCGGCAGACTTCTGGTCCTTCTTCAGGCGGTGACTTACTTTCATCAGCCTGGCGCCACCACCCAGCAGGAAGGTGATCTGGAAGAAAAGGACGACGATCATCAGCGCCGCGATCAGATAGTTCCAGTTGCTTGCCGCGAGGAATCCATGTCCGGCCTCGAAGATACCACCGCAAGCATCTCCCATGGCTACGAGAAAAGATCCAGAAAGAAACCTGAGCAGTATCAGTCCGATTACAAGACCCGTGGCTATCCCGCTTGCGATTATCGAGGTGAAAAAAAAGAGCGCAGACGCGCGCGGTGCGGTGCGAGCCATCACCCAGCGCCTGACCATCCATGGGCTTGCCAGAATGGCGATATACGCCAGAGTCAGTGTCAGATAGCCGATTGTTCCGCCTTCTTCTTTTTTTCCTCGATCAACCGGACCAGTTCATCAAGCTTGGCGGCGTCGTGAGCGCCCACCGTATCCACGAACTGGGAAAGGACCGGCTCTCCGAAACCACCTAAAAGGCCCTGCATAACGGTGCCGATTGCATCCGAGCAAAAATCTTCACGGTTCTGGGTTGGAACATAGAGATAAGCGCGGCCATGCTGTTCGCGCTTGAGTAACCCCTTGTCCGCAAGACGCGACATAACTGTCATGACAGTCGTATAGGCGATCGTACGGTTTTTTGCCAGGCTCTGGTGTATGTCGCGCACGCTGGCGGGATTATCTTTCCAGAGAAGCTCCATGATATCCGCTTCCAGGTCACCCAGCACCTGACGAAGCCCCTTGCCGGAGGTCCTTAGGTTCAGCTTTTTTCGCTTTGATGCCATAGGGAAATTGTACTACGGTCCGTAGTGGAGAGCAAGGAATGAATGATCGACATCAAGGCAACGAAAAGTATGAATCCCAGCCAGATATGAGCCATTCTGCGCGGAAGCAGAACATATAACAGGCCTGAAGCCAGGAACCCCGCGGGGAGTATGGATTCAGACAGGTAATATGTTTTGGCAATAAGGCTTGTCCAGCCGCCAAGGCTGCCCAGGAAGACACATGAGGAAGCCAGGGCCAGCAATCCGAGGGAAACCGACCAGACAATGAAGGCCGGATTTCGCCCGCGTCGATAGAAACTGAATACAACCCCGCCGAAAAGAGCTCCCAGAAAAGTGGCAGTTAAAGGAAAAATCCACATGCGAATGAAAGGATATCACGCCAGCAACCGCTCGTGCACTTTCCTGGTGTACTCGTCCATTACCACGACGAGACCGCCATCGCACGCGATCGCTGCAGCTTCCTCACTGATGATTCCTTCCTGCAGCCAAAGGACTTTGGCCCCCATGGCCACCGCGTCCCTGGCTATGTCTGGACAGGCCTCCACTCTGCGGAAAACATCGACGATGTCAACGGGCACAATGATATCCTTTAATGAGGAATAGCAACGCCGGTCGAGTATTTCGGAGACCTTTGGTCTTACGGGAATTACTTCGTACCCCTTTTCGAGCAGGTACCCGGCCACGATATTGCTGGGCCGCGCCGGATTGGGGGAGGCTCCCACAACAGCAATGCTTTCTGCTTTGGAAAGTATCAACCTGAGTTTCTCGTCTCTTTTTTCCATAAGGACGAAGATAACATAAATCCGGTAATTCCAGACAGGAAACTGCAAACCATATCTGATACAATACGTGGTCTTGAAGACTGCAGCTTGTGCTGGAGTCTGTTTTAGTATGTGCGCGCCGCGGTGGAACGTCGCCCTGCCGCGGGGCCAATCGAGGAGCGACAATCGTAAAACTCGAGAGAAAGGATCTCGGTTTGACTGCTGTATCAATGAAAGAACTGCTCGAGTCCGGAGTACACTTCGGACACCAGACTCGCCGCTGGAATCCACGGATGAAGCCATATATCTTCACCGAGCGCGGCGGCATCTACATCATCGACCTGCAGAAGACCATCAGGCTCATCGATGACGCTTACGACTTCATCAAAAACCTGACGGCCAACGGTCAGAAAGTGCTCTTCGTGGGCACGAAGAAACAGTGCCAGGACACCATCGCCGAAGAGGCGCAGAGATCGGCAATGCCCTATGTATCGCGTCGCTGGCTGGGTGGACTCCTCACCAATTACCAGACCATTTCCAAGCGTATCAAGCGCATGCATGATCTGCGAAGGTTGCGCGAAGAAGGACAGCTCAATCTGCTCCCTACAAAGGAACAGATGAACCTGCTGGCCGAGCTGAACAAGCTTGAGACAAACCTGGGTGGAGTCTCCGACATGGACAAGCTGCCCCATGCGATATTCATAATTGATCCCAGGCGGGAGGCAATCGTTATCCGCGAGGCACACAAGCTGCATATTCCGATTGTGGCCCTTGTTGATACCAACTGCGACCCCGACGAGATTGATTATGTGATTCCTGGAAATGATGACGCTATCCGTTCCTGCGGACTGATCATCAGGGCCATGGCCGAAGCTGTCATCGAGGGCAGGCAGCTGCTCTCGGAAAAGGAGATGCAGGCGGCACAGGCCCAGGCCAAGGCACTTGCGGCCGCACAGAAGGAAGCAGCGGCAAAGGCTGAAGCCCAGGCGACAGCTGAGAAAGAAAAAGCGGCCAAGGAGGGACCGGACGCGGCAGTAAAGCCCGAGGAAAAAGCCGCTGGCCCTGCAAAAGCCAAGCCCAGAACCGCGAAAAAGACAAAAACGGCCAGCGCCACCAAAAAAGCGGCGGAGAAACCGGCCAGGGGCAAACCCGCGGCAAACAAGGAAAAAGCGAAAGATGCAAACAGCGAGGTGGAAAGTGGCAGTTAGCGCCAAGGAAGTCAAGGAGCTCCGCGACCAGACGGGCGCGGGCATGATGGATTGCAAAAAAGCCCTGTCGGAATGCAGTGGCAACCTCGAGGATGCAGTCAAGCTCCTCAGGACCAAGGGTCTTGCCGA
>JBBAAB010000247.1:0-3172 GCA_041658445.1 Thermoleophilia bacterium | reverse complement strand
TCGAATAATCCATTTTAGCACGGTCCCTCTTTTACCGTGCCTTCCTTGCTGGCGTAATGCCATATTTGTGTTTCGCTTCCTTTTGCCTCGATACAGTAAGTCGTAGCGTCGGCTTTGACTATAACCAGAACGACATCCCCGCCTTTGGGGTATCCAAACTCCGCAAGGTCCGATGCTTTCATGGTGTAGTTACCAGTATCCGCGTAGTTGGCCTCCATGGCCACCATCGCGTTGCGCAGGTCACTTTGTATTTCCTTATCGCTGATTTTCCTCTGCGTGCCTGTATTTACGTTTGCCTAGTTCCTTCGTCTTTCGAACCACACCCGACCGGTGCCGCGAGTATGAATATCGCGATGGTCACAAGCAACAATATTTTAATCTCAGGTCTTTTCATACCGGTTAAAATATCCTGATTTTTATAATATCAAACATTTTTCCAGCTTCATATGCATCCGGTGAATCCATGCTTCCGGGGATTGCCAGGTTTCTCCAGCTCGTGGTCAGAATCCATCATTACGGCTGGCAACACGCAAGACCTCATGATATCTTGATTGTCGGAGCAATAAATTCACATGGAGGTTGATCTGCATGGATTGGGGAAAGCAGAACCGTATTTCCAGGATCATCAAACCGAAAAGCGGCAAGACAGTGATGCTGGCTGTGGATCATGGCTATTTCATGGGTCCGACATCCGGGCTCGAGCAGCTGAACCAGATGGTGGATCCACTCCTTCCCTTCGCCGATACGCTGATGCTGACCAGAGGGGCCCTGCGGTATTACATTGATCCCGGGGTAGATGTGCCTATCACCCTGAGGGTATCCGGAGGTACGAGTATCCTTAACAAGAAAGCCCTGCTGCATGAGGGTATCGTCTGTAATGTTGAGGACGCCATCCGGTTGAACGCTTCTTGCGTAGCATTCTCCATACTGGTAGGCGCCGAATACGAGCGCGACACCATTCTGGCTTTCACCCAGGTGATTGACGAGGCACAGAAATATGGTATTCCAACCCTGTGCGTCACTGCTGTTGGCCGGGAAATGGCACGCGATGCACGCTATATGGGCCTCGCGTCACGCCTGGGAGCCGAACTGGGTGCGGATATCATTAAGACTTACTACGTACCTGGTTTCGACAAGGTCGTCGACAGCTGTCCGGTTCCGGTTGTAATCGCCGGTGGCAAGAAGATCCCGGAAAAGGCGGCGTTGGAAATGGCAAGGAACGCAATCGCTTCCGGTGCCATCGGCGTTGACATGGGACGCAATATCTTTCAGTCGGCCAGCCCGGTAGGCATGATCCAGGCCGTGCGCGCCATCGTTCATAAGGGCGCCAGTATCAAGGAAGGTCTCGAGATTTTCAAGAGCATCCGGGACAAGGAAGCGGGCAAGGCCATCAAGGCCGCCAAGGGGAAGTCCAGAAAAGCCAAAACCGGAACCAGGGCATAGCAGACTTGCGCGTCGCTATGTATTACAGCAACAGCGATTTGCGGCTGGAAAAGATGGCGGTGCCGGGGATCGGTCCGGGTGAGTTGCTGGTTCGCATCGAGGCGAGCGGCATCTGCGGCAGCGACGTCATGGAATGGTATCGTGCCGGCAAGGTCCCGCTGGTGCTAGGGCATGAGGTCGCAGGTGAGGTCGTCGAGGTGGGGGAGGGCGTAACGGACTTTCACACCGGTGACAGGGTCGCGGTCACTCACCATGTCCCCTGCATGTCGTGCCACTACTGCGTCAGCGGGCACGAAACGGTCTGCGCGACGCTGCGAAGCACCAGCTTCGATCCGGGTGGCTTCGCCGAATACGTTCGCGTACCCGCCATCAACGTCAGGATGGGCACCTTCCACTTGCCCGATTCGGTATCTTATGAAGAAGGCTCCTTCGTCGAGCCTGTTGCCTGCGTTCTTCGCGGACAGAATCAGGCCGGTATCGCGCCCGGAAGATCGGTTCTGGTAATCGGCAGCGGGATATCGGGACTGCTTCATATAATGGTCGCTCGCGCACTGGGCGCAGGGCGGATAATCGCCACGGACATGCTTGATTTCAGGCTGGAAGCAGCGAGGCGGCTGGGCGCGGAGGATACGATTCTCGCGACCGAGGACGTACCGGCCCGTTTCCGTGAGCTCAACGAAGGCCGCGGCGCCGATCTGGTCGTTCTCTGCGCGGGTGCGCCGCAGGCCGTGAATCAGGCACTGCAGGCGGTCGGGAGAATGGGAACGGTCCTGTTCTTTGCCACGACCATGCCTGATGTAAATATTCCCCTTGCGGTAAACGAGTTCTTCTGGCGCAATGAAGTAACGCTGACCAGCAGCTATGCCGGTAGCCCCGCCGACTGTAAAACCGCGCTGGAGCTGATCCGCGCCGGTCGCGTGCCCGTCGCCGAGACGATCACGCACCGGTTGCCCCTGGCCGACATCGGGCGTGGCTTTGATCTGACCGTCAATCCCCAGGATTCCATCAAGATAATTATCCAGCCCCAGAAATAATGTTTGACTGATTCAGGCTGGCTTTCTGAGTTTGCGGCAAGCTGCTTCCCGGCGGTCCGAATCATTTACATACAATCCCGGCAATACGGGTTTACCGAACCACAACGTCTGCACCAGCCAGCGGGTTCTGTGGACCGGCACTTCAACGAGGTGGAGGGTATGGTTCTGCCCTGAGGGTGACGGTAATCCTGAGCCGGCTTATAGAGAATGAAGAAGGCACTGGCTTGACCAGTGCCTTTTGTGTGATATATGTAAAGCTTTTTTTAAATCGCCTTTGGCCTATTCAGGAACCACCAGAACCGGAAAAGAGCCCTCGTGTATTACATTTGTCGAGACACTCCCCATGACAGCGGCGGTAAGGCCACGACGGCCGTGTGATCCCATAACGATTAAATCGCTGTCCGTTTCCTGGGCGTGCTTGAGAATCTCCTCGGATGGATGTCCGACTCTGACAGAACCGGATACCTCGACCCCTTCCGCGGAAGCCATTTTATTGACATGATCAACGATCTGGCTTTCAACCTTCTTGCGCTCATCTTCCAACTTGCCGACATCGATGCTCTCTTTAAGTTCCTCGGTGTAATCCTGATCGATCTCCATTGCCGTACGGGGAGATCCGATGTCTACTACACTCACTACGTGGAGCTCCGCGTCGCAGCTTTTGGCAAGACCGATTGCAAAGCTTGCGGCTTTTT